>CAZLVD010000002.1:35758-51583 GCA_964563095.1 uncultured Rickettsiales bacterium | reverse complement strand
TAGGCAAATCAAGCAAAATTCTATATATATTATTAAGCATTTGTAGTTAATATATATCATTATACTTATATAGGCAAATCAAGCAAAATTCTATATATATTATTAAGCATTTGTAGTTAATATATCATTCAATAACTTACATGAATATCAGATTGCGACGATGTATACATAACTGCAATGATATCTCACTCCATTTACTCAAAGTCATACTCACTCCATTTACTCAAAGTCATACTCACTCCATTTACTCAAAGCCATACTATACAGATATACTTCTAGAATGCTCTAAAAACATCAGATATTCCTGTAATAATGTAGTAGCTACAATATGATCTATATGTTTACCTTTTTTTGGCTGATTAATCATTTCTGTATACCTGGTAGAAAGACGTTCGTCCCATTTAATAATCGGTATAGCAAAATGTTCATATAATTTATTACAGAAATTCTCAACCAAATGACATTGCTTGCCTGCAGTACCGTTCATATTTAATGGCCAACCAATGAGTATATATTGAAAATTATACTGTAGTCGAATTTTTTCCAGCGCTATAGCAGTCTGCTTGAAGCCATTATTATCTAAACATTTTAATGGACTTGCTATAATCTGATTTGGATCACTAGTAGCTAATCCAATGCGAGCCAATCCAAAATCTATACATAAAATGATACCAAAGTCTATAACAGATTGAGCATTATATATATTATCCATACAATAGCTTAGCATAATAATCTACTATCAAACATCATTAATCTACGCCAAGTAACTAACATACGCCAAATATCACTAGTCTGCTTGTAAACTTAAAAAACCGTCCACTAAATAAACATGCTTTAACAGA
Organism: uncultured Rickettsiales bacterium; assembly: GCA_964563095.1. Classification (GTDB taxonomy): domain Bacteria; phylum Pseudomonadota; class Alphaproteobacteria; order CAJXXZ01; family CAZLVD01; genus CAZLVD01. The sequence goes on along the minus strand of CAZLVD010000002.1, from coordinate 50,741 downwards.
TTTAATAATATTACATAATCTGCATTCAATGCATCTGCACCATCTGTCATATATATATCATATTTTTTCGCTCTAGCGATACATTGTAATAATAGATTTTTATACATATCTCTATTAGCTTTAGCTGCTACACTATATCTAAAAGTATTTGCTCCTGGAAACTCTATACCGAATTTAGCAAATAATCTTATATGATCCTGCTCATCTAATCCGGTACCATCATATAATATCACAGCTTGCTTTGTATCAGCTTTATTTCTTAATATAAATACAGATTCTGATCTTTTGATCTCATACTGATTTGCATCTATGTCAAGCTTCTGTTTTTTCATTTTATCTAATTCTACAAAATTTTCAGCTAAACTTTCATCTGTATTAGATCTCTTCCTGATTCTTTCTAAAATTACTTCAGATACAGGTTCCTTGAGTAATTCCTCAAAATGATCTAGAGTGTAATCCAACTGCCGTTTAGCTATATATCGATACATAGTGCTAAAAAATCCATCAAAATATCTTTTCACGCTTTGCTCATAAATATCAGCATTCTCTGTTCTACCTCTCATTCTACCTAATAAGAAACTTGTATATAAAGCACATACAATCAAAGGATAGTACAGATAACTCTTCTCTCGTATATCATTCCATTCTAATCCAGCTGATTGATTCACATATAAGTACATAAAAGGTATTAGTAGTTTATGCATGCTCACATTCTAACATGTATATATTTTTTCACAACTATAATACATGACAATGACACTAAATATCTGTATACATAGAAATTAGCAAGATCTTAAAAATCTAAATCTGTATGCTATACTTATGATCTATGACAAAAATAGTCAAAAAAGCCTTTAATTTTATATCATTATTAGCAATAGTAATCAGTTCTCAGATAGGAGCAGGTGCATTAAGTATACCTACAATCTTTGCTCCATTGGGATATTCAGGTATTGCAGCATGGTTTACCATCATCATGGTAGTACTCATATTAGCTTATATATTCGCGCAATTAGCAATAGCATTACCATATACCGGTGGACCTCATGTATATATCAAACATACTATGAACGATACTATGGCATTTTTTGCCGGATGGTTGTACTGGATGGTTTCATGGATTAGCACTACAGTAATATTAATTGAATGCAGTTTATATTTAAATCAAGCATTACCAATGAGTGTTGGTGTTTCTACATTGGTAGGCGTAGCAATTTGGACAATATTCAATTATCTGAACTATCAAGGCGTTGGTCAGGCAGCCTTTATAGAATTAGTACTTACTATAATCAAAGTATGCTTTTTTATATTTTTCATCATTCTTTCCTGTGTATTTTTTAACGCAGATAATATTCTACAAGCACCTTTGAATATGATCTCTTATAAAGCTGGTTTAGCAGCGGCTATGTGGTGTTTTATAGGTATTGAAACCGCTACAATTCCAGCAGAAATAGTAGAAGATCCAAGAAATTCTATACCAAAAGCTACAATCTTAGGCACAGTTATTACGTCTATTATGTATATATTAAGTGTAATAGGCGTCATGGGATTAGTGCATCACACAACTCTTGCTCAAAACGGAGCACCATATTCATTAATTGTACAGCAATTTTTTGGCAACAAGGCTCAAATATGTTTATCTATACTGGTATTTCTCATTTTTGCCGGATCTTTAAACGCATGGATATTAATCTCTGGACAAATCTCTGCAGGCTTAGCTAAAGACGGTTTATTGCCGAAAAAATTCTCAGAATTACATAATGATGTACCGTATTTTGGACTTCTGATCAGTTATATAGGCGTTTCTGCAATATGGATCATCGGTTCATATTTTTCACTTATATCGCAATTATCATGGTTAATTGATGCTACCGTACCTGTATTTATTATTATCTACATGCTCTGTTGCATATCCTATATGCAATTATATAAAACATATGTAAGTAAAATTCTTGGGACTATAGGCGTACTTGCATGCATGATTATTTTGATCAATACAGAATTTTATAAATGGATAGCAATCATTATTTTAACTGTATTAGGAATACCTATTTGGTTAAGTATCAAGAAATACTAAGATATAATATACAACATACATCACACATCAATCTATATAACATATCAAATATATCATATTAATGCGTACATAATCAGATAGCACAGACATAATCATTTACATCATTTAACTGTATCACTTTTAGACTGAGTATTATTCTCTATTTTCTTATGACGCTGCTGATGTTTAGCTACATGATCTTCCATAGATTCTTCTGAAATAATTAATCTAGGATCAGATACTCTAATATTAGATTGATCAAATTTTTGCTTTAGATAAATATAGAATAATCTAGTAATAGGCATATCGAAGCGTGGTTTTGTTTTAAAGCGACATTGTACAATCACTTCATCACCATTTAATTTAGTGACTCCGCGAATTTCTATAGGTGATAATATCTTCTTGCCAAGCTGATGTCCATTTTTAATACCGCTATATACTTCATGCAATGCTCCAATTACATCATCAAGATTATTCTCATACGCTACAGATGCATTAATAATAGCAAAGCAATACGATCTACTTTTATTACCTATTTTACCTATGTCACTATAACGCATTGTAACCAACATACCATTTTCTACTCTGACCTTCACAGAAAAGAGAGTCAAAGCTTCAACAATACCTAAATGACCATCTAATTCAATAATATCTCCCAATTCTATTGTATTATCTATTGCAAGCAAAGCTCCGTTGACTATATCACGTATAGATGTTTGGAAAATAAATGAGATACCAGCAAATAAGAAAGTAGTACTTTTACTTAAAGATAATGGATCATAACCTAACCATGCTACTATTATCATGATTGATGTGAGTCCACTAGTAACTCTAAAAATATATCCTGCTATACGCGCAATCGGATTCTTTGTTAATAGACTTACAGGATAGGCAATAATAAAACAATAATATTCCGAACAAAATACAAACAATTGCACACATAACCATAGGCCAATTACTAAATATCCTAATTGACATGCTTTTGAAATTAAAATCGCATATATTACATTTTTAGTATAGAAATCAAAAATAAAGATACAAGAACATGCTAAAAAGAATCCTAAACTCACTTTTACAACAGGAAATACTCTATCTAGCAATCTATGTATAATATATCTCTGATATAAAGCATGCTCCTTGATAAATAATAAGATATTACCTTTCAAAAGACGCATAGAAACGTAATACATCCAAGTTAATAATACAATCGCTGTTAATTTAAATAATAAAGTTAAAAACTTTAATGATATAAAAAATAATAAAGCTATCAGGATAATAAAAAATAGAATTAACCAAAACCAAATATCAATAGCAAAGTTTAATACATTAAAAAACAATAGATCTGTAAGATCTTTTTTCAAGCTTATACTTTGCTTTTGTTTTTGTTTGATATATCTTGCAATTAATTTACCTGCTTTATCTCTAACGGTAAATAGAAACACTATCATAAAACTCATAGAGCATAATATAAATAACTGTAATGCTCCTTGGAAAATTATGTTATCGTATCGAAAAATTTCAACAAAATAATATAAAGTAAAAATAATAGCAAATGCTGTTAAAATACTTTGCACTAATACAAATAATTTCCGGATAAAAAACTGATACTGTTTATATCTCTCTAAAATAATATTCGTTATCACATCCAGCATATCCGTGGCAGCCGCTAAGGTCAACAGACAGTTCAATATACTCATAACCTGTGGAGACCATTTCATTACAATAACCACTATATATGCTAAAATATAAGCTATAGTCCATCGAGCTGTAGTAAACATAAATTCATTCATATCTATATAATCATCCATAAAATTCAGCAAGAATCTTGTAAAGACAACATACGCAAAGAGAAACATCAGTACTAATAATAAATTTATTAAAATCATCCAATTTCTCTCATTCATTTTCTGAGTTAATACATTCATTAATGCATTAAAATAGTACAAGATATAACTAGATCGTTTAACAGCACTCAACATATCAGCTCCTGCATTAGCAGCTACATCTAACGGTTCCTCAATAGATTCGAACATTTCTTTAGCTGTCTCAATCAATTCATCAATTTCATATTTTTCCCTCAGATCTTCACGTCGTTGTTTTAATACATCTGTATGCTGAGATTTATCTATATGCTGAGATTTTAAATGACATGCGCAGTGTTTACATACATTATCTGTATTACTACTCTTTTCTTCTGTAATTTTTTTTTCTAATTTAGCAGATTTTTCTTTATCAATCTTCTGCTGTCTCTCTCTATTTGCGGAAAGTAGACACATTAACATTAAGAATATTTTTGATAAGAACATTTTGATTATTATATTGTTTTTTCTGATATGATTCTACATGTTTTATTAGAAAAATATTAATATGCAGTAATTTTCCATACACATCACTTCACAATGTCAAATATATATGATATATTAACTCTGATATGAGCAAAAAAATAGCTTTTAAAAACTTAGGTATTGTAGTGCCAGCGCAAACAGCAAAAATGGGACCTCCAATTGCTACTACATTAGGTTCTAAATTGCAAGTAAATACATTTGTAACACAAGTAAATAATGAGACAAAAGGATTCGATAAAGACTCTCCTGTACGTGTAGTATTGAATATTTTTGCAGATAGAACTTTCGAAATGAAGATTCTTGGAAATACCACAAGATATAAAATCTTAAAAGCTGCAGGGGTAACTCAGGGTGCGAAAAAGCCAGGTCATGAAGTACAAGGTAGAATTTCTCAGGATGCATTAAAGAAAATAGCTGAAGAACAGAGATCAAGCATGGGTAATCCTGGATTGTTACAGGCTATGAAATGTGTAGAAGCTACAGCTAAATCTGCAGGAATATTAGTAGATTAATTGATTTATAATACATAAGTTTTATATATATTGACATCAGATGTAATTAGGATGAGTATCATACATTCTATTGATTGACAAACCATTATTTTTAGATCTACTTTACAGTTCAATGTCATTTTATCATTGGAAATTCCAGCAAAGATACATATATCTAAATACATATAGAGTAAAAATTATCCATCATTATTGCTGTATCAATCATATTCTTACTGATTAAATAATACTATTCATATATACATGATATCAATCATATTCTTACTGATTAAATAATACTATTCATATATACACGATATCAATCATATTCTCTTTATTACTGATCAGTGCTTATATCTGTATCGTAATACTGCGATAAGTGTAGCATATGTCTCACGTACCATAAGTTGTATAGATTGATACATACACATTCATCAATAATATAATCAGGATGCAAAGCTAGGATATTACCATCATACAATCTTAGAATAAGCCATATTAGGATATTGCCAATTTTCATGTATCTCAATACTATCCAAACATCCAACAAATAATTGATAATTGCTTTTAATATTGCTAAATACAAGCGACTGTATATACTATAATCTCATGTTGATACTGATACTACTTTATTATTGCCAGCACTTTATCGTCTGAAAATTGCAATTCTATCTGACCAGCTTGTCGAGCATCAGTAGCAGTTTGTATCACCTTAGCATTGTGTGTCACAAGACAAAAACCTCTCTTGAGCACCTTTTCATACGAAAATCCTTCAAAAATATTTTGTAAATTATGTACTTTCAATATTTCTTCAGAATGCTGCCTGAGTATAGTTCTATTAAATCTATCAATCATATGGGATACTTTCTCTGTAGTCAGCTGTACAATGGAATCTAATGAAACAATCTGCGGCATAGATTCTTTACATGCACGTATCTTATTTATAATACATCTATCCATTTTTTCTATCGTATAATCCAATTGTTGTATACGTGTTAAATATAAATTTTCTACCATCTGCTCATGTAATTCCATCATCAGTTTCAATGTCTGATGTTGTTTGTCTAGAAAGTCAGTCAAAGTTTTCAACATAAACATATTTGTCTTCTGTATTTTCTCATATATCTCTTCACGAGTAGGTAATAATATTTCTATTGAGGCAGTAGGAGTAGGGGCTCGAATATCCGATACAAAATCAGCTAAGGTATAATCCATTTCATGACCAATAGCTGTTACTATAGGAATTTCGCTAGATGCAATAGCTCGAACTACCTGTTCTTCATTAAAAGCCCATAAATCTTCCATAGATCCTCCGCCTCTAGCAATAATCAATACATCTGGTCGATTTTGTCCCTGCACTCCATGCGATACCTGCACTCCAGCTCCCTGCGACCCATGCACTTCATGCATCATCTGCTCATTCTGTATTTTATTAAATCCTACAATAGCACTCGCAACCATATCTGCCGATCTAGCACCCTGCACAGCTACAGGCCATACAATCACTTTACAAGAAATACGATCTTTCAAACGAGCTAAGATATCTTGCAATGCATCTCCATCTGCAGCTGTAATAATACCGATCACTTTTGGAATATATGTAAGTATTTTTTTTCTCGATTGATCAAATAAACCCTCCGCCGCCAACTTACCCTTCATCTCTTCAAACATTTTGAATAAATTACCCTGACCTTGTATTGCTACAGATGTAATATTGAGTTGAAATTGTGAACGACCTATATATGCTGTAATCTTACCTGTACAACACACTTTCGCTCCATCGGTAAGAGTAGGAATTTTTACACTTTTCCAACATACACATTGCAATAAAGCTCCATTTTCAGATAATGCAAAATACACATGTCCAGAACCTTGATGTTTCGCATAATTAGTCACCTCTCCTTCAACTATCACAAATGGATGTTGTTTTTCTAAATTCAGTCTAATCTGCGATATCAATTCTCCTACGCTATATACTTTATTATCATTACTCATTATGCGTAGTATACTCTCTTCTAGCTATATTTCTAATGCCATTAACTACAGGATTGTATGATCTTAGTATTACATAACTTTATAAACTTGGTAATTGTTATAACATTTATTATAATACACATATGTTCAAATTATTATTGTGCTGTTTAACTATGATTTCTATAGATGCTAAAACAATCATTAAAAGACCAATACAACAAAATATCACACGCATTGAGCAGTCTGTAGAAAAGCCATCTTACTTGGATAGACTTAGAAATAAAACATCTAAGTTCAAGCAGTGTATCAAACAAGAATGCAATATATTACGAAAGCAGTATAAAATCACTAAAAAAGGTTATATATTAACTAGAAAATTAACACAGAGAAGCAATCAGATCAAAATATGTATGATATGCAGTTGCATGATATTCTTGATGATCTTCAGAAAGCGTCTAGCTAACTGTATAATTTATCTCTTAGCTCCCTTTGGTACATATACCAACAAGGATTATCCAATTCGGGCTAAACGTATATTCAGGTAGCACATCCGTAATAGCTATCACTGAAGCATACTATAATCAAAGCCAGCTACATATACATGATTTTTCAATACACGCAGAGGCTTCAATATTCCATTTTCACACTGCGCAATACATACCACTTCATTTTTTAACAATACAATACACATATTGCTATCAGCATAATCAGTGTTTTTCACATAACAACCATGTCGTAATGTATTCGCAGCAGCTTCATCTACATATACATGCGCAAACCATTGAGAGCACGCAGATACATCTAGCACAGGTTGCTTTGCATAATATTGCACATCTCGATTCAGTACAATATTGCCGTACTCTACCCTATCTAGCGTTTCAACATACGCCACTGTATTCAATGCAGATGCAATATCCTCACATAAACTACGTACATAAGTCCCTTTGCCACATTTTACATATAATGTCGCTGCAATTTGCGTATCTGAAATCATATTAAACTCCAACAGACGCAATTCATGTATCTCTATATTTCTAGCCTCTAATTCAAACGCTACATTATCACGAAATAAATCATATGCACGCTGACCATCGACTCTAATTGCTGACATTTTATGAGGAGTCTGCTGAATGATACCTATAAAATTCTTCATAATCTCTTGTAATCGTTCTTTTGTAATATTTTTCTGACTAATATCATCTGTTTCAATTATCTTACCTGTAACATCGCCAGTATCTCGCTTTTCCCCAAAACGCATTTTAAATACATAAGCTTTAGTAACATTCATAAATAATGATATTAATTTAGTCGCTTCTCCAATAGCTATTGGTAATAATCCTGTAGCAAATGGATCTAAGGTACCAGCATGTCCAATTTTATATTTAGTTTTAGAGATAGCAGTTGCTTTCGAATCATATATTATCTCATTATGAGTCTCTATGTTTGATATATTGCTCATAATCTCACCAGTAGCAGATACAAAAGACATATTAGTAAGATGTGTGAGCTGTAATACGCCATTTTGTCTCAAAGCTTTAATGATTTCTCTAGATACATCCATTGAAGTCATACCAGCTTGCTTATCCACTATTAGCCATCCATTCATGATATAGTGTAACTCATTTTGATTATTGTGTATATGAGCTATATGAGCATTAATTTCATGCAAGTATATTGAATATAGTATTACATTAATCAAATCTCAATATACATATTGGAATATTTTATCATGAGTATCTCGCTAAAGACTATAGTCAGTAAGAATTTAGCGCAATATGATCTATTTAAATTCTTAGAAATTCTAGAATATCACAATGCAGATGCGGCGCGTTTTGGTGAAGGAAATCGACATACTGAACCTGTAAAAATATCAGCCATATACTCTCTAGCTACAACTCCATCTGATATAGCGTATATCCAACATAACAATGCTCAAACTACATTATATACAAATATATATGGATTAGGTACTACAGATGGTCCATTTGATGCAAATTTAATCGAACGTATTTTACATAGTTATAATTCCGAACCGTTAAGAGAATTATTAGATATATTCAATCATCGGATTATTAGTTTATTCTATAAAGCTCATAAATTATTAAAATCTACATCATCGCCAGCATTTAAATCGCTCATTACATCATTAGCAAGCTGTATGGATAAAAGCTCATTAGATGTAACAAGACATAGTGCAGGCACGTTGCTTTATCATGATAAAAATGAAAAAATGAATCAAGAAATTACAGCATATTCTGAACAATTAAATACACATACATCTCAGTTAAACTTTGCTTGGCCTGCGTTTTATACATATAAATCAGTACAAAAATATCTACGCTGTGTATTACAAAATAATAATATTACAGTCGAAACTTTTGCAAGCTCATGGAGTAATGCTTCTCAATTACAATGCAAAATTGGCGCAGATAGATTAGATAAAAATACTCCTAAGATATTAGGTACCAAGATCATGCAGGCATCTATAGGTTTGCATTGCTACATCAAATGTAGTAATTTTGATCAATATTTAGCATTATTACCAGGGAAAAGTTTATCCGTGAAAATTTTACGTAAGATACAATATCATTTATTTATACCAATGCCTATCATCTTTGAATTATCATACGAAGCACATGATAATCATTCATTTGGCTATCTAGGTCAGACAGCTACTATAGGTAAAAAAGCTCTGATGCATTCATTCTGCAGATATGATACTACACATGAAATTTTTTATTAGCACAATTCTTTATTAGTACAATTCTGGTAGTGCGACATACATCTGTATCAATCTCAGTCATTATGCAATATTCGCTCAAAATTTCTATATTATATAAAAAAACTATGGCTTTGATATATTATCTAGCAACTCAGCTTATTTTGTGATATTCTTTTTAGATGAGTAAAATGATAAACCATGAGCATGCTGCTGATAAGGCATTTTGGCTCTTACGTAATACAACGCTAACTTTCTATCAAATTGCTGATTTTTGTGAGTTAGATCCATTGGAAGTAGCTAATATTGAAAATAAATCTCAAAATCATAGAATGGGATATAATCCTATACAGTATCATGAGATCACTCAAGAAGATATCATTAGATGCGAACAGAATAAATCTGCACGTTTACCAAAACCTATAGAAGAGTCAATAAAGAAAACACGTAAAAGTAAGAAAACTACTGAACAGGCAGTGATAAAAAAAGAAAAGACTATCAAAGCGCCTAAGGTAAAGAAAACAAAAGTAACTGTTGATAAACCTAAAAAAACTAAGAAGTCTGTAGAGATACAGAAGAAGACTGTAGACACAGTGAAGCAGGTAGTAAAACCTGTAAAACCTGCAAAGGCAACTAAGACTGCTAAAGGTGCAATCAAAGCACAGAAGACTATTGCAAAAACTACTAAAGTAGCCAAGTCAGCTGAAAAGACTGTCAAAGCCGTGAGTAAAACTAAAGCCACTGCAAAAACAGTAAAGAAACCTGCAAAAAAAGCTAAATAATTTTATAGCAGTCTATCTATATACATTCGAATATATACATCATCATATAAATTAAATTAAAATCTATAGTACAAACGCATGAAAGCATGAAAGATGATCTTGATGTGATATAGATAAATGACGTATATATTTCACGTATATATGCTAATTTGCTAACATGGATCTAACTGTACAGATAGTCATTTCAGTAAATATTATTGACATATAAGCATTATATTTGACATATATATTAAAAAAAAGATATAATAGAGCATCATGATACTATCTCTAATACAAAGCTTAATTGTAAAAGCATTATCGTTCATTTCTGTTCTTCCACAGACAAACGATTCAACAGCAGCAGTATCTTCTGTTCGTCTACAGATAAACTCTTTAAGAGCAGCAGTATCTACTATGCGTCTACCTATAAACCCTTTAAGAGTAGTAGTAGATGATGATCCATGGATAACCTCTTCAACAGTAGGAATATCTTCTGTTCGTCTACAGACAAACGATTCAACAGCAGCAGATGATGATTATGATCGTATGCAAAACTTTTTAAGAGCATCAATTTCAACAGCAGCAGTATCTACTATGCGTCTACAGATAAACTCTTTAAGAGCAGCAGATGATGATCCATGGATAACCTCTTCAACAGCAGAAGATGATGATCCATGGATAAACTCTTTAAGAGCAAAGGATATAGAGTTTACTAGGGAGATCTGGATGTCAATAAATCAAAAGAATTCTGCTCTGCCAACTGTATTGAATCCTATATATCAATATATACAGAGCATAATTCATACAACACCTAGCTTACAGAATGATACTTTGCTGAAATTCTCTAAGAGTCAGAATGCTGCATCAAGTTCAAACATACCAATGCCACCTGTGATTTCAACATCGATTTACTCACTTATTACATCATATGAGACAAGACATTTTGGAAGCGTATCAGGCATATCATGCTATATATACACGCAAGAGATTAGTAATATTTATCATGTTCTAAGATACACACCGCATATGTTGATCGGTCATCCAGCTTTCAGAAACTTTCCTTGGATACAAAATCTTATAATAAGTACAAGTTGCGGTCACACATTCTTAATGAATCCACCAGAAATAACACCTACAGACAGCTCAAAATGGCTTGTACTCATACAAATCATATTATCAGAATATGAGAAAAATCCACTATTTAATAAACATGATTTCATTCTTCAAATCTACATATCACTTTTACAACATATTAACACTAAAATCCAGTACTGTTTGACAGGTATAAAAAATATACTACTCACAGACTATATAGATATAGTAGATCTAGAGCGTACTACAGTCATAGCTGATACAGACAGATATAATCAAGAAACTTTTCGTAATATAACTCAGACGTCTAGTCTGCCATCTTTGCGTAATATAACTCAGACGTCTAGTCTGCCATCTAGATTATTAGACGATATTTTACCTACTCTGCTCAACATACCATGGAACAGTATAAATTCTTCAATCGGCTTTAAGCTTAGAGTATGGTTGGATGAACAGCCATACAGAGCAAATTTACAAATTACACAGATTAATAATCAACGTATCTATGATGCGATTGCTGAATAGATAGTTTCAGAATCTCATTCTACTCAATCATACATTACATCAATTCCAACTGTATCTTTTCGATATCTTGCGATAACTGTACATCTGTCTGCATGTCTTTCTTGATTTTATTAATAGCATATAAAATAGCAGTATGATCACGACCTCCAAACGCACTAGCAATTTGCATTAATGAACTATCTGTCATTTCTCTCGATAAAAATATACCAATATGTCTAGCTCGCACTACATCTTGCTTACGTCCCGTAGCTTGCAACTCTTGAGCACTTATACCTAGCATATCAGATACGCACTGCTTGATACGCTCTATAGTCACATTCTTTTCCTGTTTAAACAATATCTCGCCAAGTACCTGCTTGATCAGTAACACACCTACATCTTGATTCAACCATTGAGCATAATTATATAAACGATTCCAGGCTCCTTCTAAATCACGTAAATTACCAGATAAATTAGATGCTAAAAATGATAATGCCTGATCATCAATGCGTAATTGTGATTTCTCTGCCTTGTATTGCAAAATAGCTAAACGTAATTCGTAATTCGGCTGATGTATTTCTACACTTAACCCCCAGCCTAATCTAGACTTCAATCGCTCTTCTAATCCTGCGAGTTTATGTGATGGCTTGTCTGATGAGAGTACTATCTGACAATTATTCTCTCGCAAATAATTAAACGTATGAAAAAATTCTTCTTGAGTTGAATCTTTACCTATCAAAAAATGCACATCATCAATCAGTAATATTTTTGAATTACGTAATCCTTCTTTAAAGCTCAAGGTATCGCGATTGATACGTAATGCTTTAATAAATTCACATATAAATTGCTCTGCTGTCATATGTGTAATCAATAAATCTGATCTAGCTTCTCTAATTTTATTACTGATAGATGACAATAGATGGGATTTACCAACACCTGGCTCCCCGTATATAAATAATGGATTCATGGTCAATTGCTGATTATGTATTACCATATCGCAAATCTTGGTAGCGGCAGTATATGCCATTTCGTTAGTTTTACCTACTATAAAGTTAGAAAACGTACATTTGGTCTGCGCAAAAGCTGATGTCTGCCCTGTAGATTGATTACCGATCGTCTTTTCCTGTAGACTCTTTTCATTCATAATATCGAGACAAATATGACATTCAGTACCAATCATTTCCTGCAAACATGCATAAAGCTGATCGATATAATGCATATTGATCCAATCTTTCATAAAGACATCCGGAAAGAGTAAATGTACATGCGTACCGTCGATATTCAATTCAAATTGAGCAAACCAATCATCAGTCACTTTCTTGCCTAATCTAGCTTTTAATTTATCTCTCAACTCTCTATCATACTGTTGATTATCTACATCGTGATTTTTTGACATTTGCATTACCTGAAATTGTTTTAGTATAACACGAATATCGTATTGTTAATACACATAAAATACAAAATGTAGTTTTATCATCTGGTATTGATTAGTATATTGATTAGGACTATTGTAGATTCTATAACATATTTTTATTATGCATTTTCATTATATACATTTATCATATATCGATCATTTAATGATAGTATTTTTTGCATTACAGTGATTTTATTTTATATTGACTGCCTTCAGCGAGAATTGAACTCGCGACCTCATCCTTACCAAGGATGTGCTCTACCACTGAGCCATGAGGGCCTGAAATAGTATATCATCAATCCATAAAAATTTACAAAAAATTCTTTTTACATGACAAGAATTATATTTTTATTGAAAAACTAAGTATTTTTTAAATTTTTATCATATAATAATGCCATGGCTTTAAAAGCATCATTAGCTAAACTACGTATGGATGTCTTAATAAATATTATTACTCGCAAACTGCATGCTATATGTAAATATTTTTATCTGAATAAAGTATATAAATTTATAACCAGTAGTAGAGATAGTCACTTAGGTCATATTTGGCTAGCTCTTAAACATCTTTTGCTTTTAATTTCAGGAATATTTGGTTTTTTGGTTATGTTGCATGCTATCAGTTTTATCTCTCCTATATTTTTACAAGATATCTTCAAAAAACCTCTGCACTGGTATTATAATCGCGTGTTTATTAAATATGTCAAATATATTAAGCGTGGTATAATTCAGATGAAATCAGCAATGTAATGAATGGTAATAGATTAGATGCATTGGCATAAAAATCATACAGAACATATATCAGCGCATAATCTTACTGGATTATTAATGGATATATAAACAGTGCAGATATCTATTGTGATGATTTAATAAGCACTACTTCTGTGACCATTCATCACACGTCTGATTGTAGACCAAGCGCTACCTACAAAAATCATGAGAAAACCAACCCAGAATTGCCAACCAACAACAGAATGAAATAAAGCCCTATCGCATACAAACGCCCATGGAAGCTTAAGATGTTTGAGTAATTGTAATGATGATAAATCTGTATATGTCAAGGATTTGATTAAACAAAATGCGATAATATTACCATTAACACCGCTAAGTATAAAAATGAGCAATTGACGTGACGAAATGACTTGCCAATATGGTATCGCAAATGGAAGCATAAACAAAGCTGCAAATAAATTAGTATAAAACATGATTTTTATTAATGACTCTTTTTGATTAACGCTGTATTTGTTGATTATATCTGTCATGCCAAAAAATATCACTGATAATATTACAAAGAGTAATGAATATATTGATCTTGCATCTATATGACTATATACGACCACGCCTACTCCAAGTAAATTCAATAATATAAAACGCTTGTATCCTTTCAAGCTATCCTTGAAAAACAGTACAGCAAAGAGAGTGGTAGCAATTGGATTCAATGCACTACCTATCATTACATTCATTGACATGCTCATTTTACTCAATACACCATTCCAAGGCATATATGAATACATGTATGCCAATACACCGCATCCTAATATCATTCCACGTATAGCATGATGCCAGAGATTAGGTGTGTAGAAATTTTGGCGCATAGTCTGTAGAATATTTTGATATGACATTGAATCTTTTA
>CAZLVD010000002.1:31585-35658 GCA_964563095.1 uncultured Rickettsiales bacterium | reverse complement strand
GATCCAAGATGTAAAAATACCATAAAGGGTAATATAGTAATAGCACTAAAGAAAAATCGACTACATCCCATTTGTGCAGGATGCAATCCACTTTTTACACCATTGAAACTAACAATCTCATTAATAATACTCAAGAATACGTACAATAAAATCCATGCGGCACCCTTGAGAGTATTTTTATCTAAACTATTTTTTATCATTGCAATGATTATAGCAGAAATTGCTTGAAGATTTTTATCATTACTATGATAGATCATATGAATTGTTATCTGTTTGAGAATATAATAATCTCTTTATCATATAGTCACATAGCGAATAGAAGATTTAGCAAATACAATATATTATTCATATATTAACTTGATTCGAGCTCTTTTGATTGTATACTGAACTGATGACTTTTTATAATTTTTTAGAGACGTGTAAAGATTTTTTGATCAATATCACATATTCTATATATACAACATTGAAAGCAAATGTGCTTGTTGATTATTTCTGTCAGTTTTATACTACGTATGCTGATATAATCTGGCATTATACTGCTATTATTGCATTTACTATAGTTATAATACTAGTGGCATTATCCATACTATGGTTTTCCAGTATTCTTGCTCCTTCATATTTAAAGAAAACATTGCAGAAACCTTTGGAATTTTTCTGGTATGTCTGCTTAGCTCCTATTGTTGCACCTACTGAATTTATACTTTTCAAAACATATGCATTAATTCAAACTTGCGCGCGCTTCTTACGTAAATTATTCTTACCTACATATGAAGAGAAGATATATAAAGAATGTAATAAATTAGCCCGTCAAGTAGAAGCTTTATCTGATCAATATTCATCTATGTCTGACGAGCAATTAAAGGCTAAAACTGCAGAATTCAAGCAAAGATTGACTCAAGGAGCTACCTTAGATGATATTTTGATAGAAGCATATGCTACAGTACGTGAAGCAGCATGGAGAGTGCGTAGAGAAAAACCATTTCTATGCCAAATCTTAGGTTCTATAGTACTACATAAAGGCATGGTAGCTGAAATGGCTACAGGCGAAGGTAAAACACTTACTTCCACCATGTGTATATATCTCAATGCACTTACAGGTCTAGGCGTACATGTAGTGACTGTCAATGATTATCTAGCACAAAGAGATGCGGATAGCATGGGTCGAGTATATAAATGGCTTGGATTGACTGTTGGTTGTGTAAAAGAAGATATGAATGTTGAATGGAAGAAAGAAATCTATCAATGCGATATTGTTTATAGTACTAGCCATGAATTAGCATTCGATTATCTACGTGATAATATGCAAACAAATCCAAATCTAATCATGCAACGTGATTTCCATTATGCAATCATAGATGAACTCGATAAAGTATTACTTGATGATGCAGATACTCCTTTAATTATTTCAGGCAGAGACGCTCCATCATCGGAAATTTGCGTATATGCCGATGTAATATCTAAGAAGTTTGTGCCAATAGATTACGAAATCGAAGCTAAGACCCGACATATACATTTAACTGAAAAAGGCTTTGATCATTTAGAAGCTATCTTAAGACAAGATGGAGTATTATTGGAAAATGAAACCATATTCTCATCAGCACATGTACTGCTTTTACATCATATTAATCAGGCTCTGAAGGCTAATCTACTCTTCACTAACGGTGTACATTATGTGATTATCGATGGAGAAATACAGATTATTGATGAATCTACAGGTCGTATTAAACACAATAATAGATACTCAGACGGATTGCATCAAGCTATAGAAGCAAAAGAAGGTGTAGAGATACAGGAAGAAAGCAGAACTATTGCTACAATTACATATCAGAAATTCTTTAATATGTATGAGAAAAAATCAGGCATGACAGGTACAGCATACTCTGAACGTGAAGAATTACTTACAATCTATGGATTACATGTCATTCGCATACCTACAAATAAACCAACGCAACGTATAGATCTCGATGATAGAATTTATCTTACATTCGAGGAAAAGTTAGATGCGTTATTGCTATTAGTCAAAGAAGCTTCTATGAAGAAACAGCCGATTTTAATAGGTACTGGTAGCGTAGAAAAATCTGAAGAAATATCTGAAGCATTTGATAAAGCAGGCATTAAACACAGATTACTAAATGCTAAAAATCCTTCTGCAGAAGCTGAAATTATTGCACAGGCTGGTCGTTTAGGCTCAATTACTATAGCTGCTAAAATGGCAGGACGCGGTACAGATATTAAATTAGGTGGAAACATTGATTTCATGATAAGCAACATTGCAGAACCATCAGAAGCATTGATAGATAAATTGAAAGCAGATGTAGATGCAGAGGCTAAACAAGTATTAGAAGCCGGTGGATTATTTGTAATTGGGACAGAGCGCGATCTGAATGCACGTATTGATAATCAACTTAAAGGTAGAGCTGGTCGTCAGGGAGATAAAGGTAAATCTGTATTCTTGATTTCACTGGACGATACTTTAATGATGAGAGCTGCCAACGGTGAAATGTTAGCTAAAATGACTAGAAGCTTTGGACATACATATGGTGATGTAATTTCCGATCCATCAATGACAAAGACGATAGCATACGCTCAACAAAGAATGGAAGCACATGCATTTGATGCTCGTAAACATGTCTTGCGTTATGATAATGTTGTTACGGATCAAAGTAATCATATTTACACCGAACGTCGTAATTTCTTACAATCAGAGAATGCATTAGAACTATGTACGGATATGCTTTACTCATTTATTCAAGGCAAAGTTGCAGAATATATTGCTCAGGATAGCGATATCAATATCAATACCCTATCTATTTTAGCAGCTAATTTAAGACAAAATATCAATTTTCAAATAGATGTAAATAAATATAACTCCTTTACATCTAAGGATGAATTATATAAAGCTCTAGCTGATGAAATTCAATCCTTACACTATCCTGTCCATATAACAGATAACTTAGATGAAATTGATGCTAAGAAAATTAATGACTATGCTAAATATATCTGCTTAACTACTATAGACGAGCTATGGACCAGTCATTTAACTTATATCGAAACCCTAAAACACAATATACAATTGCGTGCTTATGGTCAAAAAGATCCTGTAAATGAATTTAAGCTAGAATCATTTAAATTATTTGAAGATATGATACGTAAATTTACAACTATCGTCGTGCTACGTGTATTTGTAGAATCGCAAGATCTAGATACTACTGATACTCATGAAGATACAGTAGATAGCAATCCTGCATATAATATCAATGAATTCTTTAATTTTGGAGCAGTAGATACATCATTATCATCTCAGTCATCATCCTCATCAGATGTAAACGAATAATAACAGCTGAGCTATTTTAATTATTGAATTCTTGACTTTTGAAGCAGTAGATACATCATTATCATCTCAGTCATCATCCTCATCAGATGTAAACGAATAATAACAGCTGAGCTATTTTAATTATTGAATTCTTGACTTTTGCAGCAGTAGATACATCGATTCTTCCTATAGCACATCTAGAATAAATCATAATCACGCTCTACATACTCATATAACTCTATTGCTAGAGATAAAATTTCTACCCTATATAATCATTTAAACTTGTCACAGCAAAATGTTTATGTTATACTCTCTGATAGTAGGAAATATGGTAAAAATTAGATTATCCTGTAGTAACAAGAACAAACATTCATGTACATATGCAATAGTAGCAACAGATTCTAGAAAATCTAGAGATGGAGCATTTATAGAAAAATTAGGACATTATCATCCTTACTTGCCAGCAACAGATGCTACAAGATTAGTATTAGATATAGTTAATATTGATAAATGGGTACAAACCGGTGCAGCGTTAACTGAAAGAGTAGTATCATTGATCAAAAAGCAGTTAAATGAAACTACACATGCAATTTCGGATAGATTAAACAAATTAATCGCTCAGCATAACACTCTCATCGAACAGCGTAGAGATTTACCTAAACGTATTCGTAAAAAGAAGAAATAATAGATAAGTAATACAATAGGATTTACTAACGTTATTTACTCACATATCGTATAATCACAGAATTATTTTTATATA
>CAZLVD010000002.1:21592-31485 GCA_964563095.1 uncultured Rickettsiales bacterium | reverse complement strand
CAATGTGAAAGTGCGTCCTCATATCATCATATCTCACTCTCTCACATCATATCATCAATGTGAAAGTGCGTCCTCATATCATCATATCTCACTATCTCACATCATATCATCAATATGAAAGTCGTTTTGAATATACACATACTGATAAATCATAGAAATACATGAAAATATGCTATACTTAATCCATGTCAGAACCAATAATTAAATTACACCAGCATGATCTGCCTTCAAATGTCACGTTTACAGATCATGTGAGTATAGATACAGAGGCCATGGGGCTAAATATGAATCGTGACCGTCTATGTCTCGTGCAGTTATGCTCAGCAGATAAAGTATGTCATCTGATACAAATTCATAAAGATACCAAGCCAGCGCCAAATCTCATCAAGGTACTCAAAAATAAGAAATTACTCAAGATTTTCCATTATGCACGCTTCGATATAGCTATGCTTTACAAAACATATAATCCTGTCAGCTTTCCAGAGCATCATTTAAATCCTGAGATCAATGATATTTCCCCTATATATTGTACAAAAATTGCGTCTAATCTCTGTCGTACATATTCAGATAGACATAGTCTAAAAGAATTATGTAGGGTATTGCTGAAAATTGATTTGCAAAAAACTGAGCAGGTATCAGACTGGGGTCATACAGCCTTGACACATGCACAGCAACGATACGCAGCGAGTGATGTATTGTACTTAAACGAATTACGTATGCAGTTAGATCCAATGCTGGCTAGAGAAAATAGAACCAATATGTTCAGAAATTGCTGTGATTTCCTATCTACCCGTGCTCAATTAGACATAGTCGGTTGGCCTGAGATAGATATTTTCGCTCATCATGCTCCAAGTAAATATTAATATAGTCGGTTAGCCTGTACAAAATATACAGATATTATGTAGATTATAGCGTTATTATAATGAATATACAGATATTATGTAGATAATAGCGTTATTATAATGAATATACAGACATTATGTAGATTATAGTTGTATTATCATGCACATATATCATATTCAATCAATATACATATAACATTAGATGCACTATGCGTTCATGATACATCGCAGGAAGGTATGGTATATACAAAAATATACGATATAGAGACAGACATCACTCATAAGATATAGATATACATCATTCTATCAGAAACAGGTAGATATCACATACAGATATAGACCTCCTCATGCAATTCTCACTCAACACTCCTCTGCTCGCTCAATATATGCTCTATCTGAGCAAATAGATCATGCTTGATATTCATCTCAAAATTCGAAATACAGATTACATGCATATGCTCAGCCTGAAATAACTCTATCGCCCTCTGTATCTCATCTTCTGTACACATATCTTTCTTGGTAAGTACGACTATCTCAGGCTTCATGAGTAATCTATCATCGTACTTGCCTAATTCATTACGTATCAACTTATATATATGTAATAAATTGTCTTGCGTCATATCTATTAAATGTAATAACATACCGCAGCGCTCTATATGCGATAAGAAATAATGACCTAAGCCTTTACCTATATGCGCATCCTCTATCAATCCAGGTATATCAGCAAAAATGATATGCTTACCATTGTATATCATCGTACCTAATTCTGGAGTCAGTGTAGTGAAAGGATAATCAGCTACCTTGGTCTTTGAATTAGAAATACTACGTAAAAAGGATGATTTACCAGCATTTGGAAAGCCTATAATCCCTACATCTGCTATTAATTTTAATCTCAATACAAATTTATCAGATGATCCTTGCGTGCCTTTTTGCGCATAATCAGGTGTTTGATTAGATGCATTTTTATAATAAGTATTCCCAAATCCACCAATACCACCTTTGACAGCTATATACCGCTGATTATTTTCTGTAATGTCAATTAATAATTCTTCATCGTACTTATCATCATCTGTGAGCTCGGCTTTGCAATTTTTACAATACACTTCTGAATCATCACATGCTGCATGCTCATTGTGCGCTGCATGCTCATATGGATCTACATGCTCATGACATTGACAGCATCCTATACACAGTAACATGGACTGATTCAGTTTAGAATAATCAATTTGCCAGTGTAGATCTGTGACTGTATCATCTTGAGCAGATATAGGTTTGATACATTTACAACATCCAATACAGTCCTGTATATCAGCGGAACACGTGCAACATCCTGTACATTCATCCATATTTCCTGTACATTCATCCATATTGATCTGAGACTGCTCATGATATGTATCAGACTGTTTAGTAATATCTACACTCTGCTCCAATCTATTTTTCTTAGATCTACAACGTCTACAGTATGCAATCATATTCTCATCACAAGCTTTTAATTTATATATCTGAGTACCTAAAGGAACGTGACACATCAAATCTTGACCATGTTTGCCATGCATATTTTGAGCCGAGCCATTTGTTCCATTTGCAGCTTTGAGTTTATGAGAATATCTATAATAATCTAACGTGCATATGTCAGTATTACCTACAAAAATAATATTACCGCCATTACCGCCATTACCGCCATCAGGACCACCTTTAGATACACGTCTGCTAGTATGATAACTTACACAACCATTACCTCCATCTCCTGCTCTAGCTGTAATCAAAGCTTTATCCATCATGTTTACTTCCGTATTCTATAGTAACATAGAATTAGCTTCTGAGTATTGATATATAAGTAAGATTAATATGACATAGTAAAGATTATACAATCTTGAGATACGAGCAGTGTTATAAGATTGTGTCACAGTGTTATAGGATTATCGCACTATTTCTTCCATCGACCTGTCATATACGATATAGTATAATAGAAATATAAGCAACATAAACCATAGAACGCATATTTCATTGCATTTTTTCTATCCAGATGTTCATGAATGTATAAATCTAACTCAACACCTCTATCTGTAATGCCATGTTTAAATGAAATATCCGCTGTTTTACACAAATTTCTCCATACATATTTAATATTATATCCATGAAAACTATGACGTTTTCTATAACACGCAGCAATAGTTTCCTCTACTCTTTTCATATCATCTGGATCATAACTAATAGCGCCTATGTATAAATTAATGGCTGAGCATAAAGTCTCTGTGCTTACTAATGTATTTCCATGAATTGTCATGCGAACTATTCTAGGTTTTTCTATAACAGTAAGTGTAACTGCAATCGTATTTTTATATTCTGCAATCTCTACATCAATATCGTAAAAAAGACGCGTTGTACCCAAAATACTCTTTATGCTCATTATTGAAGTCAGATCAGCATTTTGCAGCATCATCAGAATTGCTTCTTTTGTATAATGTTTATTATTTTTAATATCTACTCTGATTGTTTTACCATTCTCATTAGACTGTTTAGGATTGATCATGGTTACTGTTTTCACAGCATTAGATTCTTCAGTAATTGAACATATTATAGATAATAAAGATATTAAATGATATTTCATATAACAATAGTACCATAAACAAGATATAATAAAATATGATTAATAATGAGAAAATTCAAATATTGCAAGGACTGTGTATACATGAATTATTAGATAAAAATAGTCTTTGTGATGAAAAAATACATATCTCATTTCATAATCAGTCAAATCAAAATACTACGCGCGATATCAGTATAGCGGATGTAGCGGATACAAATAATACTACACATGATCAGAAAAATCTAACATCTATCAATCTTACTCAATCATTTTCCCACGCAGCTACTTTGGATGAGCTTAAGCAGATTATATCTAACTCAGCGCATCCTTTTGAACAGTTTAGTAAAAGATTGGTCTTTGGTGACGGACAACCTAATGCTAAAATCATGATTATAGGAGAGGCTCCCGGAGCAGATGAAGATGAGCAGCAAAAACCATTTGTAGGTCAAAGCGGCGTATTATTGATGGATATCTTGAAAACTATAGGTCTTGAACGTAATAAAAATTTCTATATCACTAATATTATACCATATAGACCTGCATTTAATCAGACACCTACACTTGATGAAATTAAATATTTTCTTCCGTATATTAAAAAACATATAGAGCTCATTAATCCCAAGATACTTATCTTAATCGGAGCTACAGCATATAAAGCATTAACTATGATCAGCAATCTGCATGCCAGACAAACCATTACACAAATACATGGACAAATTTTAGATATCGAAATGGAATTTGCTACAGGGAAACAAATGCTGAAAGTATGTATTTTATTACATCCATCATATCTCTTACGCCTACCTGCGCAAAAAAAGAATATGTGGCGAGATGTAGTAGGTTTGGAAAAAGCTATACATACACTATAATTTATTATAAATATGGCGATGGTATGGCCAATGTGGACGTTGTGGCTGTGTGAAATCTATATAATCAGTCGTCTATCTGCGCAATTTCATTTTAAATGTAAATATTTCTCTAGTATCTATAGCAACACTTAATACAATATCAAAAAATATATATTCACGCGTTTTAAAGAACAATGACAATGATGTTCGCAAGAAAAATGAAGGACCTGTTAACTCCATAAGGCATGACCTAGACACTAGACCAGATATCAACCGCAGATATGTGATATTAAGACTCCATGGTAATCTACTCTGAGGATTGTAAATTCTAATACCAGGCAACACTTGCAATTCTACATAAGAATCATTATACTTACACTGCAATCTAGCATACATAACTATATTGATATTTTTATATTTATATAGTGATATTTCCCATTTATTCCATAAAATAGCATATTGGTAATATAATATTTTGCTCAGTAGGCGTATTGAAGAATACAATTCAACATACAAATCTGTATAGCATAATGCAGAAGTCGAAGCGCCGAATAAATCTTGAAACTTATATCTCTTAATAACAGCCATGATAGGATAAAGGGTCTGATCGATACGATCTATTTGTTTGCTATTTGCTTCGCAAATTTTCTTAGTCAGCTTACTGTCTAAATAATCTAAACAGAAGCTTGTGATAACCGCATTGATTTGTTTATTCTGACAAATATCAAAACTTCTTCTAAATAAAGTCTTATCTTGTGTTTCCTGCCATTGCAATTGTATTCCATAACATGCTGTTAAAAGTAAAAAGATTTTCATTAATATGCTATTATACTTTTTTCTTGATTATGATACAATACCTTAAGGACAGATGGCCGAGTGGCTTAAGGCGCATGCTTGGAAAGCATGTATACAGAAATGTATCGTGGGTTCGAATCCCTCTCTGTCCGCCATAAATGCATCTTGATCTACATATAAATTCATCTTATATATAACAAACAATTTATATTTTTTATGCTACACTATCTGAATATGAATATCAAAACTTTATTATTATGCGTCAATCTATACTCCTTCTCTGCTAGCTCAAATATATTCATCAGATTGATAGATAAAATTGAAGATACAGTAATAGCTATACATGATAAATATAGTAAAAACAAATGGTATTATGCTGCATGCTGGACAGAATATCAGTGTATTGGCTCACATCAGACTGTACGAGCTAGGGTTTTTTTTAAAAATAACAGCATATATTATAAAAATAGAAAGCATATTAATAATATCCTGTCGAGTTATCAGTACCATTCTAAGTATGGCGATACTAATCAAGCGTTCCAAGACATCTTATTGTATACAAAGGATATTAGCAAGATTTCTGTACTGCAAGACTATCCATATGTATTATTAATAGAATAAGTACAATCAATATGCTATGATTATATATGTTCAAAAGCATACTACTGATCATCGGGTATATTTGTGGTTCAAATATTACTCAATCTAGGTCAATTGGCACATCCGCTGATACCACTCAACACGTTGATCAGTCACAGCACTGAAGTACACGTATTGTCATGAAGAATTATAATGGTCTATATTTCTCATGTCATGCATATGATTCTACATTGTTAGAACGCAATCAGACAGAGATAATGGATTGTCTAAACAGCATGAGCCAGCTCATAGACGAGAAAATCAATACTACCTTTCAACAACAATATGACTCAATACGACTACAGAACCTCTTGATAAATCTACATACTGAAGCAGGAGTTAAGGACTATTTAGAAATGCTGAATTACAGTACGAAAATCAAAGCGGAGATTCTAACTGAATACGAATCACTCATAATAACTCAGTTATTAGATACAGGTCATTTTAAGAAAGTAACTATTGCTGTTAAAGCCGATAATATAAGAATATTTATATGAGAATAAATGTCACTCGTTATCATATCACACTTGCACTTTTGCCGATATACAGTATCATAAGATATGTTATGGATCTATATACTTCTCATTAATGTCTTAAGTGCTAATATCGCTGAGAATCTAATACTTCAGAAGGAAACTACAGATACCGTCAATATCGATCAATGCGAATATAAAATCATACTTACAGGAAATAAGCAGCTAGGTATGACAAAAGTTATAGATGCAGTTACAGATGCTATTAAATACAGTAAACAAAATCTACGTCAAAATATCATCGATCAACTTATGCAGACTGATCTATTTATACAAGTAGATGTGAAGATTAATGATAATGTCATTACTATACATGTCGTTGAAAATCCATTTGTTAAAAATATTAAATATACAGGTGCAAATGTAGAGCAAATATCTCAACAGCAAAATCTTTTTGAAATAACTGGATTAGACTCCTTTCATTTATTAAGTGATGCGCAAATTGAAGCCGGTATAGATAAACTTACAAGTTTTTATTACACACATCTAGGTCAGATTGTGCAAGCCGAATATCATATAGATGAAAATAATGATTTACAAATTAAATTAAAACAAATCTCAGATAGTCTCATTACAGATATAGTTTTTATAAATAATACACATTTTACCCGCGCAGAATTATTAGCTATAATTCCAGGTTATAATATTCTTACAGGTATCAATATATCTGTCACTGCATTACAACATCAAATTGCCCCTCAAATCATCAAGAAATATAAAAACGCTGGGTTTCTAGACTGTCATCTTGTATCTATTAAAATCATACCTATTAATCACGCAGGAACTTCTAGAGCAGTTATTATAATTGATGAAAATAAACGTTATGTTATAGATCATTGTGTATTAAATTTTACTAAAGACATAGATCAAGATTACATGACACGAGTCATATCTATCTTTAATGAATATAGAAACAAAGATGCGCAGACTAAATGGTCTTATCTAGACAGATTGATAAAAAATCTCAGTGCAGAATTAATACAGCAAGCTGATTATCTCATGATGGAATATAAGATCAATAAAAAACCTAATAATAAAGCTGAATTAGCAATCAATATCAAGCAGAAAACCATATGTATTCAGAATATTCATATCACAACAGGTACATTAGATAAAAATACTGTCTTAAAAATCTTAAAAATACATCCAGGTCAATATACTACAAAATACTATCTACTTGAAGCATGTCGCAATGCACAACAAGTACCATGCATTAAGGAAATCACCTTTGAGCTTATTCCAGTTGCAAATGATAGTACATTATATGATTTATCTCTTAATGTAACAGAAGCAGCAACATTTAAAGTCAATCCATTGAATGGAGGATTTCCTAGAAGACCTGAAGCGCAAAATAAAACAGTATTCTCATACAATCCATTAATATTTGCTTCTAATATACTAAATACATACACTATATATTTTTACCCATCATTCTCATGGGGAAA
Source organism: uncultured Rickettsiales bacterium (assembly GCA_964563095.1). Taxonomy (GTDB): domain Bacteria; phylum Pseudomonadota; class Alphaproteobacteria; order CAJXXZ01; family CAZLVD01; genus CAZLVD01. The sequence continues at coordinate 23,793 of CAZLVD010000002.1, read as the reverse complement.
TTTTCTTGGATCTGGTAATACTGTAGAAGTCTCATTAGGAGTAAATACAATTGAAAGAGATCATTTAGATAGTAAAATTAATTATATCATTAATAAAATCAATACATTTGATGGTATCGGTAAGAAAATAGAATTCTCTAGAACTGCAAGATCAAACCTATTTACAGGTCTCACTACTCTAACAAATGACAGCTCAGAATCTCAGAAGCATCCATGGATCTTTGACAAGATATATGATTATTTTTATCCCGTACCTCAGTCATACAGTAGCGACATAAATATATCTACACTGAAGCTCTTGGAGAGATCATTGAAATTCACTATAGATTTTGATGCATATAAATTACCTGTAGAAATCAGTTTGAATTTCAAAACTTATAAATATATCAAGTTAACATATTATAACAAATCACACTTACCAAATGATAATAAATTATCATCAAGAAGCTATGTATATGATTTTGTATCAGGTTACAAAACATCTACAGATAAAAAAACACCAGATGATATACAAAGATATGATAAGCAACAGATGAATTATTTCATTGACAGATTATCAAAATTAAAACTAATTCCTGCTAAGAATGTATGGCTGGTAGATTTAATCTGCTCATTCAATACACATTATGACAAACCAATGTATTTTAAATTTTTCTCATATATACCTGAAGTATCTATCACGCCTTTTATATGTAAAACTCAACATCATGCAGTATTTAGGTACTTTTTCCAAAATGATCAATATATCAATCTTATTATGACAATAGGATCTGCTTGCAAACATAATTTATTTAGATCTGCACTAACTAAAATAGGATCTATATTCAAACCTGAGAGCTATACTGATGATGAATATATTGAATATCTTGATAGAGATTCTGTAAAAATGCATTATTTCTATCATTATTACGGACCGTATAACACTGAGACAGACAATAGATTACCAGGAAAGTATTTACTAAGTATAGATTTATATTATGTAAATAAATATAATGAATATATTAGTCTATTTGGAGGTATTAAATTTGGATCATGCTGGGGATATGATGATAATAAACAGTTAGATGATAAAATAAAAAAACAGTCAGATGATACAATAGAAGACAAAACATTTAGATTACGTACCAGCTTGATAATAGGAACAATAGTAGCACTTCCTATACTAGGCAAGATGCAAATAGGTTTAAATATACCATTAATAAACGTGTATATATTCGGATACGATATCGGGTATAATATACAACGAGATGATTTATCATTTATCATATTCTCACCTTCACGTTAAAATATTTATATAGTACGATGCAATAGGTATGCAAATAGGTTTAAATATACCATTAACAAACGTGTATATATTCGGATACGATATCGGGTATAATATCCAACGAGATGATTTATCATTTATCATATTCTCATCTGTATTTGAAATATGTATGAGCTTTTTGTTTGAACGCTATGATAATAATCAAATTTATCTATCATCAGCACTTGTAATGTATTAGATACCACATCAATTCTTCTATCTAGATAATACTTATTTCAAATAGCGATTCTCATAATAATGAGTTAAAACTCAATAAACAACATTTATTTTATATTCCTATGTAAAATATTTTTATAAAAAATTACTCTATCATCTTGTATTTTTGGAGTTTTTCTGTCAAACTGTACTATAGGGCACTTAGCTCAGCCCGGTAGAGCAACTGGCTTTTAACCAGTGTGTCATAGGTTCGAATCCTATAGTGCCTGCATATAAAGAGGTTTAAAATGACGTATACAGACTATCCTCGTCCAGTAATTAGAGGAGATATTGAAAAGGCTCTAAAAGCTCTCAAGAGATTGTGTCAAGATGAGAGTATATCTAAGACATGGCGTGAGAATAGATACTTTCTTACACGTACGCAAAAACGTAGACAGAAAACTATAGCTGCTAGAAGATCTTCATTCTCACGTAAGCCAACATCGAGATAAATAGTATTTCAATATATCATTTTTCCAGCGACAATACGCTCATATGCTCATATATGGATATTTGGATACATATTTTGTATCATGCAATGTCATACTATAATCCTGACTATATTATGCTGGTAATGTAATATGTAATACATCATATCGAGACTATTCTGAAGGCTTAAAGATCATATATCATGCAATGTCATACTATAATCCTGACTATATTATGCTGGTAATGTAATATG
>CAZLVD010000002.1:13359-21492 GCA_964563095.1 uncultured Rickettsiales bacterium | reverse complement strand
TAATACATCATATCGAGACTATTCTGAAGGCTTAAAGATCATATATCATGCAATGCCATACTATAAATCATGACTATATTATGCTGGTAATGTAGCGTGTAATTAATGCTGGTAATGCTGAAAATATTACTTAGTCACATATGATCATGCGATACACAGACAGTGTATTGTAACTATAGAGATTAATCAGCAAGCGCTAGTAACAAACATATATAAATGCTCATATGCTCGGAACATATCTAGTGGCTCTTGATTTATAATGCGCCAAACTTCTCAAAAACACTTCTTTATACATATTCACATAGATACTTCATGTATTCATACGTCTTATTATATAATCAAGCAAATAGATACTCTCATGCATTCATACATCTGACTGTATCATCAGACTTATATTACTCACTCAATACATCTTATTCTTCATCTGATGCAGCTAAAGCACTTTCTTCATCTGCCTCATCTGTTACAGATTTAGCTTCGAACATATTAGATGACTGTAATTTTGTCACAATCTGCTTTGCAAAATCGTCTATCTTATTTGAATTATCGCTCAACCATTTCTTAGCATTTTCTCTACCTTGACCAATTTTCTGACCATTGTATGCATACCAACTACCTGCTTTTTCAAATAATCCTGTATTAGTACCTAGATCAATGATTTCACCTAATTTATCAACACCTACACCAAAAATCAAACATACCATAGCAGTTTGGAATGGAGTACTGACTTTATTCTTCACAACTGTAATCTTTACCTCATTACCAATTGCTTTACCTTGATCTTTAATCGATCCAACTCTACGAACATCTAATCTTACTGAAGCGTAGAATTTCAGAGCATTACCACCAGTTGTAGTTTCAGGATTACCAAATGTCACTCCAATCTTTTGTCTAATCTGATTAATGAATATTACGCATGTTTTGTATTTTGCAATGGAATGTGTCAATTTACGTAAAGCTTGACTCATTAAACGAGCATGTAGACCCATATGAGAATCTCCCATGTCACCATCTAACTCAGCCTGAGGCACTAATGCTGCCACGCTATCTAGCACAACAACTTCAAAACCACCAGAACATACCAGCGTATCTAAGATCTCCAAAGCTTGCTCTGCACTTGCCGGCTGTGAAATATGTAATCTTTCTAAATCAACACCTAATTTTTTAGCATATGCTGGATCCAATGCGTTTTCTGTATCAATAATGGCACAGTGCGCATCAGGAGATTTTTTTTGAGCTTGAGCTATACATTGTAATGCAATTGTAGTCTTACCTGAGCTTTCAGGACCAAATACTTCACATATTCTTCCTGTTGGTAATCCTCCAACGCCTAAAGCTATGTCTAACGATAAAGATCCTGTAGATACCACTTCTAAATTATCAGCATTATTACGCTTACCTAATAACATAATCGCTTCTTTACCATGAGCTTGATGAATATGTTTAATCGCAGCTTCTCTTGCTTGAGACTTTGCTTGTGATGTAGGGGACTGATTTGCCATTAAAACCTCTGTGTTTATTATAAGCTTTTTTATGAGATAGTAAAGTAGCATTTGCTACATACGCTTGACTCATGTTTATTACAGATTAATTTATTTTATTAACTAATGAATCTATCAACACTGCTAATATCCGTGTTTATCAGTTCATACCGATCTCTTATATGATGGTATGCATCAGACTTATAATATGTGACTGACTCATTCTTATCCTGCAGCAGTATCTGCTTAAGACTATCATTATTATACTGTCTGTTCAATGAATCAAGTAAGTTCAACAGGAGAGGCAATTGATTTTGTAAGTTGTTATTCGCTGATATTCTGTCAGAGAATTGTTTCGTTATTTTGATTTGTATTGATTGGTGTATCAGTTTTTTAAGCTCTGAAATGTTTGCGGCGTCTAAGTCTATCTGGTTTGCCTGCAGCTGAACTTGGGTGTACTTCAGGATCTCTAGTGTGTATTTCTTGATTATATCAGTAACACTGTTTGTCTGCTCTGATACGTCTTTGTTCTTCGTCAATGAGTATTCACAGTCTTTTATAAAGTCATATATGCTTGTATCGTTTTTTATTGATTGTACATAGTTATCTATGTTTTCACTATTATACCGTTCTATTACTTCTCTTGCTTTATCGGATAGTTCTTTGTTTTCTTTCTTCTGTTTGTCGTATGAGTCTAGTATATCGTCTACTTCTTTGAACTGAGATATAAAATCTTTCATGAGATCGTCTTTACATAACTCGAATACTGTTTGAGTAAAAGTGCTTTTTTTAATTATGCCTTGATTGGGATAATATTCTTCTTTATATAGGTCGTCATAATAATTGCACGATCTACTGTCATGGTACCTATTTATTATTTTCATATGCAAAACATGCGCCATACAATTGGCTTTATAAATATCTCCAGAAACATGTATCATGCGTGCCTTATCCACTAACTCCGGTTTACATATGCGTTTTAATATACTCAATGATTTTTCCATCTGTTGCTTAGAAACATGCAAAAAGTGGGTAAAAATAATGACATTATCATTCTCTCTTGCTATAATAGGACAACTATATTTAGGACAGCCTGATGTCACAGAAGGAATGCTAGAGATTTTCGGTTCGGATGTATTAAGCCTCGTCATCAGATGAGCGTATGCTCCATGTGATCCAGGTTGTAAATGTTGTAATTCTTTTGCTATATTACACGAATTCTCCATCATCCTCATTGTCACCCCAGCTGTCATCGCTATAGCTGCACCTATCTGCACATATCGATTAGAGACTACTCTTTTGGCACGATTTATGAAAGTATTTTGATTTGATATACTTTGCTTAGTTGCAGTACAGACATTCATACATGCGCACAAAAATAGAAACGATTTGATCATATATTAGTATATATTATTTTAAAATATAATAAAATATTAAAGAGCATTACATATTTAAATTACTTCCTTGCATCTCCATAATTACTGCCTGAAGTATTTTGTCTTGAGTCATAAAATCATCGCAAACACCGTAACAGTAGCAGTTACAATAGCTGTAGAGCAAATTTGAACAGCTCTATTATTAGCAAATTTTTTTGATATAGTACTTTTACCGCTCGTCAGTCTTATTAGTCTAATAAATCTTAGCATGCAAACTTGTATACATTCATATTAATAGTAAATGCCTTTTCATATATAATCAATATCATTAAAAGGATATACATCAAGCATCATTTATCTACCCAATCGACGCTAATAAATTCCTAGCAGCTATCTTCTCTGCGTCTTTAATGGTACTACCAGTGCCTTCTCCGATATATTTATCCACATGGACTATACTATGAAATATAGGTGCATGAGCAGAGCCGCCTATAGAATATGTTTTATATTCAGGTGTGATTTTATATATTCTATAAGCCCATTCTTGTAGAGTGCTCTTTGGATCTTTGTAATCTGTCATTTGTATATGATTTTTCCAGAATTGCCATACTATTTCTTTTATGAGAGATATATTTTCTCCTGAATCTCTGAAAATCGCACCAAGCACCGCCTCACACGCATCAGGTAATATACCATGCACTTGTCTATGATGACATTGTATATATTTCTCCAACTTCCATATATTTGCTATCTCAACAAGAGTCTCCTTGGACCCCAATACAGCAATCGCCTGAGCCATTTGCCCCTCTGTTTTAATATGTTTTTGCTTTAGCAGAAGCAATGTGAGAGATAAATTTAGCACTCTGTCTCCTAAAAACTCCAGTATCTGAAAAGATTCTCCTCCGTAACTAGTATGCGTGAGAGCTTGCGCGAGTAAGTTTTGATCTGCAAAAGTATAATTTAGAATCTGTTCTAATTCGCTTAACATCTAATCTGATAGTATAGCATGCTTATATATCTTTACCAGCAGAGCAAGAATTATTCCTATACTACTATTGTAGTCGTATCTTCTTTTGAACTGAAGTTGTTTGCTATACTGACAGATATATTATAGTTAATCCTGCTCTACTGTTGAATCTGAAACTTCTTGCCATATTGACGGTATCTTAAACGCCGTATTGCTGTATTTCTGATCAACAGGTAAAAATCGCGCATACTCTGGTTTCAATAGTATCCTTAAAATATCATTTATATACTTATAAAAGATTAGAGTAAAGAATCCCGCATGATAGACTGTAACAAGATAGTTCTCCTTGAATATATCTTTATGCCAACTCTCATTCGTTATGACTATATAATATAATATGAGATTCAACATACACGAGTTATTGTATGTCCTAATCTCCAGATCGCCCATTAGATATTCGTATATATGCTCCTTATAGTTCTCTAGCAACGGATCGATTATGTGATAGATATGATAATGATTATAACTCACGTCGTTGTATATATCATTCCATGTTTTTTCATCTATGAATACCTTATTCATTATAGCTAATATCTTAGTAGAATACGATGATGGTATGTATCTGCACCATAAATATACTTCGGAGCCTTCATTAAATAGAGATCTTGTTATACATGTCCCTGTTTGAAAACCATACGTTACTAGAACTGTATTATTCGTCATGCTGTGCTGTATATAATTATCTATAGTATGGAACGATGTGCGCTTAGAATATGATTTTTCATACTGTTTATACTTGTCTAACAGGGCGATAACCTTCTCCTGTGCATAGTAAGTCATCTGAGTTTGGAGCTCATTTTCGTATTTTGTATATTTCTTCTGCCACTCTGATAATTGTTGCATTATAGGTATCGTCCGAGATATCTTCTCGCTAGCATATTCTATATTGTGAGATGCATTTCTACTATCCAGGTTATCCTGAACTTTTTGCAATTCAGTTTGCATATCAGTTGTATATTTCTTTATCATTACATTCATCATAGAGTGCAATTCAGTACATTGTTTGTTATATAATTCTTTTATCTGAGACTGTTGTTTGTAAATCATTTGTGTTAACTGCATATCTATCGGATTATTGCTATCATTAACGTGTATATCTGCATTATGCTTATTCTTATTTTTAACATTACGCCGATCCTTCAAATAACATGTCACAGAAGCTGTAATTATCACACACATACTCATTTGAAATATTTTATTATAATCAAAACGCGCTTTTTCTTCTCTCTCAGGCTGATTTGCTAGCTTTAGATTATATGTAGAGCTATAACATAAAACAAACATAAGACACATGAGTATTTTCATGATTAATGATAACATAATACTGCAGCTATATATATACTTAAACAAATCTTAACACATAGACTGTTTAATATTCATATGAAGGAACAATTCCGAGTACATTGGCATACAGGCATGCTATTATTATCACAACATTTTCAACAGAGTGATAGATATTATAAGTATATGCTGCAAAATCTATTACATAGTCTATCTCCTTATACATATGGCGTCATGCAATTATCATTAGATACAAATGTAGAAAATCAGATCACAGTCAAGTCGATACATGCAATCATGCCTGATTTTACCATGGTATATTTCACACCAAATAATACAACAGAAAATTTATATATCAATTTAACCGCTAGTCTAGAAAATGCTACTGACGGCACATATTATATCTATTTATGCACGCCAGATACGGAAAATTCCCGTGATTTTGGATATATTCCTGTATCTCAAAACATATCAGATACTGTAAATCCTGAATTAATAGAAGCTGTCACTGTTATGCGACCAAAATTGCAACTCATTTTTTCAAAAGACGCTCCATTTCAAATGCAGGCTATACCTCTGCTGGAATTATCTGTAATTAATAAGCAGTATACAATTACACAGTATGAACCTCCATTTGTACAATGGCAAGACAATAGTATATTATATAGACGTCTGGAAAGTCTCATTTTACAATTACGTAATAAAATCTCATACTGGCAGAAAAACCCAGAACATAGCTCACGTGTAGATCAAATTAAACTTGCATTTATGAGTCATTTGATAATATTAGAAGAACAATGGTTATCTAAAGCGCATCCGTATGAAATTTTCAAAACATTACTGGGAATGATAGGTATCATAAGCTTCTTGAATGTAAATATCTTACCGCGTTTTAGTTATAATCATAATAATATTCTCACTTCATATCATAATTGTCTAGAATATATTACATATATTATTGCTACCATGCATGATCAATATGAACGTACACAGTTTCAAATTTCAGACGATGCATTTAGACTCAAGCTATCACATGATATTACACTTTATTCCGATACTAAATTTAAAGGTAAATTCCTTATTCTCGGTGCTCGTAAATTCCAAAAAAGCAATACCCTTAAAGATTGGATCAGTACATGCGTTATTAGCACAACAAGTATGCTTGATAAAACCAAACGTAGCCGTATCTTAGGTGCTCGTAGAGAAATCATAGATACTGTCGATAGCTTACATATTCAATCTAGTGCTGATTATATATTTTTCTTAATATATATCGATGATGCTACGCTCAATTTAGAAGATAAAGAGCTTATTATATATAATGAAAATTCACAATCTTTCCCTGATTTTATCGAAATCTATACCGATGCTCAAGTTGCTCATTAAGCAAATATTATATCTATCTTTTAATAACATTATACGAATAATTGTACTATAATAGTAAATGAAAAACAGCATCATATTCCTATGCCTTACATCTACATTTGCTGGTAAAAGTCCCACATCTAAGCAAGCACAATCTATGACAATGCATACAGAACACGCATGTATAGCTTATTCTCGTACTCCATCTCTCTCATCACAAACCTTTCAGATTATACTGCAAAGCTTTTACAATCATCGTCCGTATCTTTTAGCGCAAGATACTATACATGATACAACAGAGCAATCAGAAGAATTCCATCACATTTATCAATCTCTATTAATATTTTATAGAAATTTTCTACTTTTATCTACTAGAGCCTTCAACCTTAAAGCTTGCTTATGGTCACATATAACACAGAACCCTCTCAAGATATTGCAAACTAGAGACAGCATCAGAGATACAATATTGATGCCAGTGCTAGAAAAAGATACAAGCCTAGATAATAGATTAGCCGATCTTTATTTACAAGTCACGCATACTAATAATACCATAAAGTCAATTCTAGCTACTCAGTCATATAAAGAGAATACATGTATATCCACAACATCCGATATATCTATGGAAATGACTGAACAAGATGCATTGAGCATGATACGTACAAATAACGACATGATATATTTCATAGCACAGACAATTCTAGATAATCTGCATCAGATCAAACAAATAGACAGATCGAAATATATCACACCTGCTCTTATTGCATTATGTCAAAAGCTTAATATACAGAAATATAGAATTCATATTGAAACATTCTTCAGCCCTCAACAAGGTATGCGTGATATGATTATATTACAGAAAAGCATAACGAATAATACTCAAATACTGTATGTGCTGAATAAGCATATATTCTCTTCAGAATCACAATCATATTTCGTAGATCATGTTTCAAGATGCTATCATACAAACATCTATGCTAAGCACATCTTTGCAATCTTTATTGCATCATCCATTGACATTAGTAATATAGGACATATATCACAATGTACGGCAGTCACAAAGATTACTAAAGCGCTAATCCATGCGATGAATATAAAGATTTATTGCAAAGAGATGCTAGAAGGTAAAGCTTTAACATATATATCATCTAATCTATTACAAGTAAAATTTCCTATGATATATGCTCTCATAACGTCTTTACATATCGTATCTATCTTTATAATACAATCTCAATTCGTATTCAGAACAGTTACAGGACTTAATTTAGAATTCATTGAGCCAAATCTTTTAAATCAAGCTGAAAATGAGTTGTTGAATAGTATAGCGCAAATATGCTCAGAAGACTGTACATGCTATACATTAGTATATCGAGAATGTAATAATATAAAACGATATACAATATATGATATGCTACAGTTCGTGTATTTAATATCATAATTCCAGTATATCTATTGCATCATTATCAGATTAATAGAGTCATCTTCAGTATATCTATATGCCTCATTATCAGGTACTGATATATGCCATGCATCCTCATATTACATCTGCTGCAGATAATATATCTGTACTGTAATATCATTGTATTTCTTATTTCATCTGATTAAG
>CAZLVD010000002.1:3998-13259 GCA_964563095.1 uncultured Rickettsiales bacterium | reverse complement strand
CAGATAATATATCTGTACTGTAATATCATTGTATTTCTTATTTCATCTGATTAAGCATTATGCACAAAATATACTAGTTCTTGCAAAATTGCGCAATATGATTATACGACAGTAATCCATGACTGAGATATCTTCAGCAAAATCAACCAGATCCTTATACGCGCACTCTTTATTATAGAAGACTTTTCAATTAATGATTCGATATGGATTTTACTCTTTGACGCTACTATGCAATATGTCTGTGGCTCTTTGCATCTGCTGAGATATGGACTTTACATAAGATATTATTTTTAGATATGAATCTTGCTTGAACAAATAAACTGTAACTCTTTCTATCATACCTTTAAGATATTGAGGCTAATAAAAAAACTATACATGGAGCAGGCTAAGAGATTCGAACTCTCGACCCTAACCTTGGCAAGGTTATACTCTACCACTGAGCTAAGCCTGCTTCATAATCATTATAACATGTTTTAGTCTACACGCAAGATAAATATATGGAATATATCAGTAATGCGATAGACATTATCTCATGCAGGCATTGAAGGAGATAAATCTATGGAATATATCAGTAATGCGATAGACATTATCTCATGCAGGCATTGAAGGAATATTTTGATTGCAATATCATATCTAATAATGTCATGATCTACACATACATTTTTTCTAATAATGTCATGATCTACCCATACATTTTTATTATGCAGACATAGCATCTATCATACGACACAGCCTTGCATCTCTTACATCCAATAACACACGATACGGCATTGCATCTCTTAACTCTATCCTGCCCATCAATATCAACATTACATCTAGAGCTATTATCTACTTATAAGTTCTTAACTCTATCCTGCCCATCAATATCAACATTACATCTAGAGCTATTATCTGCTTATAAGTATTTATTTCTCTTAACATGATTACATCTGCTCAATAGTCATATTGTATCACTACATACAAACTACTGCATACTACATTTGATCATCCCACTCATAACTCATATCTAGATTATGCAACTCATAACTCATATCTAGATTATAATATTTTATATCTATCAAAATTATCCGTATTCTTTTATAATTATACATGAAAACATTATATGCTTAATATGTCTATTTATATCACTATATATTCAGCTTTAAACGCTTGGTAATACTCTCGACAGCTTCTTTTGTCATAGCTAAATGATCGTAGCGCAAAATATCATATACATTTAATCCACATGTCTTCATGAATTGGCAGTAAGGAATATTTCCTATAGCTTTTACCAATGCAGGACAATCAGCATCATGTACAAACAATACTTTCTTATAATTTAAATGAGCTAACTTCTCTACCATTGTCTTTGTTTTATAATCAGGTAAATCGAATTTATCAAAAATATTCAACTTTTGTTGCAAGAGCTTCAAGGATAACATACTAGTCAATGCTAATCTCTTTAATTTCTTGTTTAATTTAAACTCATAACTACGAGGCTTAGGACCGAATGAGATACCACCCTTACGGAAGATAGGTGCTCTCTTATCACCATGACGTGTACCTTGTTCCTTCTGTGCTTTATACTTCTTTGTAGTACCTCTTACTTCAGAACGAGTCATTGTACAAGCGGTACCAGCTCTTCTCTTTGCTAATTGATATCTCACCATTTGAGAAATCACATCCAATCTTGGCATAATAGCAAATATATCATCAGACAATACCAATTCTGATGTTTTTTGCCCATTTAAATCCAATACATTTACCTTAATTTCTTCATTACAACAAGCTTCATTATGCTCGTGTTCAGCTATATTTTTATTCATATTACCTTCTTAGACTATTTAATTATGCCTGATCAATAGTAGAAAGTCAAGAAAATATAGAGATAAAATACATACTCTTCTAATGCTACTTGTGATACGTACTTGAAGAGATTTTTTGCTTCTGATACATTTATAATTGCATTCTCATTTTGATATGTATTTGAAGAGATTTATCGGCTGTTTATACGTACTTGAAGAGATTTTTGCTGCTGATACATTTATAATTGCATTCTCATTTTGATACGTACTTGAAGAGATTTATCGGCTGTTTATACGTACTTGAAGAGATTTTTTGCTTCTGATACATTTATAATTGCATTCTCATTTTGATCTGTATTTGAAGAGATTTTTTGCTTCTATTTGACTTCATGATATTTGATTTGTGGCTTTGAATACATATGCTATTGATTACACATCACAACAGCACAGCACAGACATGCACTACTATCATACTACAATACACTACTATCAATACATACAACATCCAGAGTCATTCTATACAACCTGCACATCCATACCTAGAGCACATCATGTACACCATACATATCACTCATGCACGCTTCTTTTCATATTTATTAATGACTATCTTAGGCTCTGGAGCTTTTTTCTTAGCTGCAGCAGGAGCTATAATATCTGAAAAATTCTCATCAGTACCTTCGAATGGATTGTATTTCAATACTTGACCGGTATATATCCATACTTTAACTCCACAAGTACCTGAAGGAGTACGGGCTGTAGAAATACCATAATTCACCGCTGATCTTAATGTCTGCATAGGTACGCTACCTTCTGTAAATTCTTCAAATCTAGCAATAGCTACACCATTTAATCTACCCTTAACGATAACCTTGATACCTAACGCACCCTGTCTCATAGCAGCTTGCATAGCCATCTTGACATGCATCTTGAATCCACCATGACCTTCCATCTTCTTAGCTAAAGCATCTGCAACTATTTGCGCATCAGCTTCAGGCTTCTTGACTTCTTTGATATCAATACGCACTTCAACACCGGCTAACGCTTCTAATTCAACTTTTAATGCATCAATGATAGCACCTTTTTTACCAATGATCATACCTGCATAAGCTGTCATTATAGTTACAGTCATTACATGTGATCTATTTATAATAATTCTGGAGATACCTGCCTGAGGGAATTTTTTCAAGATCAACTGACGTACAGCTACATCTTTACCTAACAACTCAGAATATTCTTTTTGATTATTAGCAAACCATCTTGAATCAGTTCCTCTAATAATACCAACTCTTAAACCTATTGGATTACTTCTTTGACCCATCGCCTATCTCCTTTTCTTCATTAACTTTCAAAACAACTGTAATATGACTGTATGGCTTTTTATTCAAACCAGTTCTACCTCTACCTTTAAAGAAAACCTTCTTTATTACATTAGCTTTGGTAGAATAGATGTGCTCAACCAATAAATCATCAGTTAGTCCCTTATTTTTTGCATTGCTTACCGCAGATTTTATTAACTTGCCCACTGGCTCTGAATGTTTCTTGGGTATTAAGTCTAAGGTTTCTAATGCTTCCTTAGCTGTCTTACCTCTAATAGCGTCAAGAACAATATTAATTTTCTTACAGCTACCAGATATTCCATTCAATACAGCAAACGCGTGTTTATCTGAACTGCGTATTTGATGACTATTCATAATTACCTTATTATTTTTTACATATTTTTTACCAAAAAGCAAGTCAAAACTGAAAAAAAATTAAAATGCTCCATAATTAAAACGCTTAACAAGAATCTTGTACATCTTCACAACCAGCATTTTAGAGATACAATTAAAAATATATGAAAAAATATCTTCTAATCTTATTGATATACAGTACAGAAATTAGTTTTATGAATTTACTTACAAATCAACTGTATCAATCAAAGATCCAATAGCATCACTCATAACTACTGTAAAGAGTAATTTTTTTCAATCAATATATTGCACTGCACGCATCTAATTCATCAGATTATATACCTGAAGAGACATCGGTACACAATTTACATGATAATACTATGATACTTTATCAATCATCTGAAATAAACACATATAAATCGTTTATGCTCACATGTAAACAAAAAACAGTCATATTGCCTTGTCAACAAATCAACGATTATAACATAATCATATATTTACCAACTGCTTTAGCTAATGATTGTTATAATTTACTGGCAAATAATACATGTATAGATAATAACGATCAAACATTAGTCAATGCAATTAACTACTGATTTCTTTTTTGGCACATAAAAGTATATACTGTTATTATGAAGCTGTTATTCGCATTAACCGTAATAATCTCTGGGTTAACTAGAGATGAACTCATAACGCAGTACTCTTCTACTTTTGCAAATCCCAAGATAATCAAGAGTAGAATCGAAAATGCATCTATCATTGCTCATTTTGGAGTATTTCTTGCAAGTTATTTCATAACACGTCAAAGAATTCCACAAATAGATAAAGTTCACGCTCTCAGTAAATATGATAAAGCGAAAATATACATTGAAAGTGAAAAATATACGCTCTCTCGTCTCATATCACCATCAGCAAATCCTAATTCAAGACAATATGATCCTTTAATAAATAAAGAATACAATAAAAGACTTGCATCAAGAAAAGCAGGAATACGCTTATTGTACACAGTAACTCCAATAGGTATATTATTTTTATCACTTTATGGTATAAAATATTATCTATCTAAATACAGTAAGAATATCAAATCAATATTAGCATGCAGATTACTGTTAGAATTTGCATTCACTGCATTTTTAGGATCATTCCTTGCTCTTCTTACATCTTCTTCTTGCTATGAAACTCAATAAAACTTTGTTTGGATTATTTACAATATATTTTATCGTATACATCATAATATGATAGATCAGATCTGATAATTCTAGTTACACTATTCTATCAAATAATTGTATCATGCAAATGGAAATAAATTATACGATCAACATTAGTACTTATTTTCAAAATAATTCCGCGATAACATACAAATACTATAATTAATACTGATGATCTATCAATATATTCATAAAAAGTACATACACAAACATTATGGCTAGATTGGTATAATGTATGTATAATTAATATATCTCTGTTTAGATATTTAGCATGATAATTATATACTTGCTCATTTTTTTTAAATCTGTTACAATGACTCATACGTTTACTGCAAATATATAAAATATGCAGGAGTAGGAGTCAACATGAGTACAAAAAAAGAAGTTAAAGTAGTTGCAAATACAAAGAGAGCAAAGATTTTACAGGATATTCTAACTAAACATACAAAGTCTAAATATACCATTACAGAGGCTATTGAGATCTTAAAGCAATTACCTCAGCCAAAATTCAATGCATCAATTGATGTATCTATAAAGTTGAATATTGATCCAAAGAAAACTACACAAAATGTTAGAGGATTCGCACAATTACCTCATGGTATAGGTAAAACAGTTAAAATCGCTGTATTTACACAGGGAGCTGAATTTGATATAGCTAAACAGACTAAAGCAGATATTATTATCAGCAGTCAAGAAGAAGCTAAAGAATTCATGGAAAATCCTAATGTAGATTTCTGTATTGCAACACCATCTACAATGCCTATTTTGGCAAAATGGGGCGTTAGCAAGGTATTGGGTCCAAAAGGTCTCATGCCGAATGCTAAAATGGGTACTTTATCCTCTGATATTAAAACAGCTGTACATAACTTGAAGCTAGGTCAGGCTATGTTCAAAAATGATAAAGCAGGATTTTTACACACTACCATTGGTCGTATAGATTTTACTACTGAACAATTAGTGGAAAACTTCAAATCTTTGATTCATACTGTAGAACAAGCAAAACCAGCAGAAATCAAAATGAATATAATCGCAAAGGTGAATGTAAATTCTACCATGAATCCATCGTTCTTAGTATCTCACAATGGTTAATTTTTATCTATATAATAAATAGTTGCATGTTTGAATAATTGTAGTAAAAATTAGCAAAAGTTGTATATTAGCAGATGTGAATTTATATGAGATTATATGTATATGATAGATGCCATGTGGCGGCGTTGACGTGTTACATGGATGCGCTGATGAATGTATTGACTGGTTACATGGATGCGCTGATGAATGTATTGACTGGTTACATGGATGCGCTGATGAATGTATTGACTGGTTACATGGATGCACTGATGAATGTCTTGACTGGTTACATGGATGCGCTGATGGCGGTACATGAGCTAATATAGATGATAAGATGTATAAGAATGATGTCATGCAAATCCTCATTATTCACTATATTATCTCAACTTCATACACATATACACAAATATCACGACGCAGACTCAACTATAGCTCAGCGACGGCTCAACTTCATACACATACCTATCTAAGACCATAGGTAGTTTCAGTATAAATCTGGATTGATATATCTATACTTCAGCTATACTTGCTCATCTACCGTATATAATCATTTATCAGCACAACATCCATTACACTGCCGCGACATCCACACAACATCTCTACACCCGCATCACATACATAGCCACGCTCGCCGCGACACTTGCATTCAGACATGGAAAAGACGCATATGTAGGGATTTTACAATATACATCGCACTTATCTCTGGTAAGTCTACGCAAACCATCACCTTCGCATCCTACAATTAATGCTACTTTATCTAAATCAGTACATGATTCTATATCTTTACCAGTTTCATCCAATCCCATAATCCAAAAATCACGCTTCTTCAACTCATCTATAGTACGAGCTAGATTAGTCACTCCAATTAATGTTACATGCTCACATGCACCTGATGCAGCTTTGGCTAATAGCGCATAATTCTGAGCGTCATAAATATCAGCGGTATGTGATTTTACGTATACAATCTGATGTACGCCAAAAGCTGCAGCACTACGTATAATCGCACCAATATTACGTATATCTTTAATCTGATCAAGCATCAGTATACGTTTTGCGTCCTGTATTTCATGCGGTACAGTCACTTTCACAGACATACACACACCTTGATGCACACAGCCCTCCAAAAATCTTAATTCACGCATATCATTTATCACTTTTGGCTTTATTTGCCTATTATATTGTTTTAATAGTTCCTGATATTTTTTCTCATGCTGTTTCAAACAGATCAATTCATAAATAGTTCTATCTTTATTTGCTATCGCGGCTTCTACTGTATGATGCCCATAAATATAATGATTCATATAGCAAATGATAGCATAAAAATACCGATATACTTATTTAGTAGATATTTGCAAAATATAAATTAAAATACTGTATGTCTTTCTTTGAGCTAAAAAAAATTAAAATAGATAAGCTCATAGAGTATAAAAATATTGGAGCTCAAACTATACAGGCTCTCAAACAGCATCACATCAATAATATATTAGATCTACTTTTTTATTATCCTAATACCTTCCAGCAAGTATCTTTAAGTACTTTTAAAACAGCGCAACATGAGCAGACAATCGCGGTATATGGTGAAATTGTAAAAGTATCACGTACTCGTAATGCGAAAATAAAATATACGGTTGAATTTAAAGATACGGACAATACTATAATCAAATTACTCTTTACAAATCACATGCCTCTGAGCTTTAAATCTGGACAGAAAATGATTATTATGGGCAAATATTCTAATAAAACTTGCGTACATCCTAAAATTTTCTATTCTACTCCAAATCAATGGCAGTCTGAGCAATTTCATTATAATGTCAAATTACCTTTGTCAGATTATCGAATGCAGCAGTGTATCAAGGCTGCTATGCAGTATCTTAACATACATGATATACAGTATACTAACACACATGATATACAATATCTTAAGAACATCTCATCCGAAACAGCTCTCAATAAATGTTTACAAATACTCAATCCAGCGCATAAGCACATCACTACATGGCGGTTATTTTTTGAAAATTTACACGGCTTACATGGCGCAATTGCCTATCAGAATAACGTCAATGTAATACCTTATCTGGAAGCAATAGCTTGGCATTTATCCGCACTGAATACGCAAAATCATACACAAAAGCAACAACATTATACATATCATACAATCGCCTATAAATACCAGGATTTATATCATCATTTAATATCCACTCTAACAGACTGTCAGACAAATACACTGATAGATATACAAACAGATCTACAACAAGGTGATAGCAGACATCGTATGATCTTTGGCGATGTATGTACAGGAAAAACTAGAATAGCAATCTTAACATCTATGTATGCGCTTAGTCATAATCGTCAAGTATTATTTCTAGCTCCAACAACTATGCTAGCTAAACAGCATTATGAAACTTTTCTCAAAACATTCAACTCCGAACAATTTGGCTCATTAGCTAAAATCATGTTACATACCAAAAAAGCAGATATTTCACAAGCAGATATCATTATAGGTACGCATAGCCTGCTACATATGCCTGATATATCAAATGTAGGCCTGATTATAATCGATGAACAGCATAAATTTGGAGTATTACAACGACATAGTCTCATCTCCAAAGATTCAGATAATCAAAGTTATATACTCTCATTAAGCGCCACACCTATCCCTAGATCATTATCGCTCATTATGCAAAAATATATAAATGTATCTATTTTAAGAGCACGTACAAGGCCTGTGTCAATCAAAACTGTATGTATAGATGCTAGAAATACAGAGGAAATTATACATAGACTCAAAGATAAAGAAGGCATGATATATTGGGTATGCCCTGTAATAGGAGAGAATGAAATAGGTTTAATATCTGTCGAGCAGAGATACGCATCATTACGTATGATATATGGAGATGGAGTGAAATTTTTACACGGAGCAATGCATTCAGATGAGCAGGCGGAAATATATCAACAGGCACTTGCAGGTCAAATTAAAATTTTGATAAGTACAACTGTTGTAGAGGTTGGAATAGATATCCCTCATGCAAATATTATGATTATTGAACACGCAGAGCGCTTTGGATTAGCTCAATTACATCAATTACGCGGTAGAGTCGGTCGTCATGGCAAAGATGGTACTTGCGTTCTCTTACATACCCGATATTTATCAGCAAAAAGTCGCACTAGATTGGAGGCTATGGAGAAAATTTCTAATGGATTTGAGTTAGCTGAAGTAGATATGGAAATACGAGGTCAGGGCATTTTATTTGGTACTCAGCAAAGTGGTTTTAATGAATTTAAATATCTAGATCCTGTAGCTGATTGTCAGATATTATTAGAGACAAGTCAGATTGCTCAGAATATGATTTATGAGCAGAATCTTGATTTTATCAATCATTTCTTTGCCCCAGAGAGCATCGTGAGTTAATAGAGTTAAGAGAGAGCAGCGTGAGTTACTGACTGATGATGTAGTTGATTTTGTGGATATGATCAATATTTCTTTGCCCCAGAGAGCATCGTGAGTTAATAGAGTTAAGAGAGAGCAGCGTG
>CAZLVD010000002.1:0-3898 GCA_964563095.1 uncultured Rickettsiales bacterium | reverse complement strand
AGTTACTGACTGATGACGAGAGTAGTCAACAGACATATCAAGTGCAGTCAGTATCATGAGTTAATATGTTAAAGCATAACGCAATCAATGTACATACCACTCAGCCACACCATTCACACCACCCACATCAAGCGCAATCAATCACACCACGCACATTCTCAGCCATACCACCCACATCAAGCGCTGGTTTACGCAAATTCCGCTCCTGTAATAATTTCTATCAATTCTCCAGTAATAATACTTTGTCGCATTTGATTTACATCATTACGCAATTGCTGAGTCATCTCATCTGCATTATTTATGGCTTGATCCATGGTCAAAAAGCGTATCTTCTCCTCGCGTACTAAACTAGTCAGTAATTTCGCATTGAGTAATGCATAACATTGAAGCATAAACATATTATACCAGTCATTATACTGATCTTTGTTTTGCAGCACTGATTTTGTACAATCATGATACTTATAACATCTCGAATTCAATACTTGTACATAAGGCTCTGTAGATTCATTCGACCATGAGATGATGTTGATTTTATTGATTTTATGATTGAGCTGATAAATACTCTCTGTTAATGTCAATAAAGATGCCAACATATCCTTTTCTATTTGCACATGCTGATATAATTTGACATTTTTCAGCATATCTGGCTTTTTATTCCCAATCAAAATCCAATAATGACCTAATGCTTCATCAACTTCAGATACTACATTCGCATCACATTCATCAATACTTTCTTCTTGATACATATCTACTATATCATCATATGTATCTGCTACCATATCATTTATATCATCTGTATCTATATCATGCATCTCTATATCACTACTCAAATCATGCATATGCTCTTGTATCTTTTTATTCAGATCAATCATAAAGTTACCGCATAAACCAGACTGAGCGGATATGATGATATTTAGATTATATAAGGCATTAGGGGTCAGGATATCTAGTACATGATCAATCTCTACACTGTGACTTAATCCATTTGCACACTGAGACTGAGCTGAATATTTCTTAGAATTAATAGCAGCTATCATTTTTCTACTTTCTAATATCCGTCGTATATTTTGAGTAAAAAATAACTTATGCTTTAGCTCATTTAGTGTCAACATATTGGAGTATATCATGTCTATGAAAATATATAAAGGACATGCATGACAGCTCAGAAGAGCATGTATAACCATACAGAAGAACCTAATCAGTTTTCGCCTATATATACTGAAATAACTAATAGATTGTAGCTTATATTTATTGAGTTTACTGATGATTTGATTATTTGATCGTGCAAAAATATATGATCATGTATTTATCAAATATAGAATTATGTAGTACAGATATTATGACTGTATTATATTCGCACTATAAATAATTAAATCGTCAGATACTAATACTCCGACCATTATCTACGAGATCTAAATTCGCGATAAGCACCATTTGAACTTGCATGTCCAGTTTTAGATCTATTACCAATTATGACTGTATTATATTTGCACTATAAATAATTACATCGTCAGATACTAATACTCCGACCATTATCTACGAGATCTAAATTCGCGATAAGCACCATTTGAACTTGCATGTCCAGTTTTAGATCTATTACCATATTTCTCACTATATTTAGGAGCTACACGTTCAGCAAGAATCTTTTTCTGCGCAAACTTAACGATTTTATCTGCCGTAACATTAGATACATTAAATTCATTTAACATTTCCATTAATGATGCTTCTGTGAATTTAGCTATATCAGTCATATTACGCACACCCTTCTTATATAATACTTCTACGTAAAGCATTTTAATAGCTGGTATATGCTTGATATTCATATCTAATCCTTCAGCTTTATCATAGAAATCATTTGCACGACTTAAATATGATTCAATACGCTCACGTAAAGCTTCTACTAATTCTTCATCGAAACCAGGAAGTGCTGATAATTCATCATTAGTAGCAGAATTTAGATCTTTAATACTTTCAAAACCATGTGATACCAGTAATGTAGCCATGTCAGAGTCAATATCCAGAGCTACTTCAAAGAATTTACTTAATTCATTATTACGCGCTTTCTCTTCTTCTGCTGTATATACGCTAATTTTCATCTTTGTTAATGCAGACGCTAAGAGAATATTACTACCCTTAAAACCAATTGTCTTATTCTTCTGTTCTTTATCAACAATTACCACTAGGTTATTATCAATACTGACAGCCCGCATGATGTCAGCAGGTTTCAATGCATTTACAGCAAAAGTCTCTATATTATCTGACCAATAAATAACATCTATACATTCACCTTGTAATTCACTAATAACATTTCCAATACGTGAACCTTTTGCACCAATACACGCACCTAATGGATCTATACCTCTCTCTGTAGCCACTACAGCAACCTTGGCACGAACCCCAGGAATACGTACAGCACCCTTAATTACAACAGTACCATCTTGTATTTCTGGAACTTCTGTTTCTAATAATTTACATAAGAACTGTTCATGTGTTCTGGATAATACAATCTGATATTGTTCAATTTTAGTATCATGTATTTCTTTTACATCTAATATGTATGCTTTTATTGGCTGTCCAGGCTTATGTTTGGAACCTTCATTTGGCAGCATCTGCTTTGTAGATAAATACCCAATACATTTACCTATAGTCACAATCAAATCACCATTAGGCTGCACTCTTTTTACCACTCCGCTGATTAACTGTCCAACTTTATCCTTATATTCAGTATATTCACGAGCTCTTCTTAATGTCTCTAGACCTCTGTATAACTCATTAGCAGCTAATTTCTTACTTGTTCTAGAAAAATCAGTAAATGCTAATTTCTTTTGAATCTTATCTCCTACTGTAACTTCTTTCTTCTCAAGCATCGCGTCAGATACTGAGATTTCATATACATTTACAGGATTTTCTACAACTGTATATGAGTAATACAATTCTACCTCGCCAGTTTTACGATCTATTATAACAGATAGGTTTGGACTATCACCATAACGTTCCATGGCTATTTTCAATAAAGCATGCTCTAATGCTAAAAAGACGTCCTCTTCTTCTACACCTTTTTCTCTTGTTATCGCATCAATTAACTCTAGCAATTCTGTATTCATTTTTTACCCCATATTACAGCTTTTTAATCTATAACTACTATAAGATTACACTATAAAGTTGAAAAACCCAAATGAGTGCATTGTACATATAGTGCTTTGCATTTTTGCATAATAATACTCTGTTATTGATTTTTCTATACATATTACAATATCATACTCATTTATTAATAACATATCATCGTAATAGCTATAGGTTGTAACGATTTTACTCATTATTTATTACAATACGTATACTGCATCTATTAATGATTGCATGCTTTTGTTTTCTTATATATCTCAAATAAGCAATAAAATATAAGTAGTTTTATATTTTCAGCAAACATAACAGTGATATCGAGCTAATTGTATATTTTTCTTATACTTCTTGTAACATCAATAGATTCTATCTCTACTTTTATATATTTATTCTCAATGCTTTTAGATGCAACTAAGCTGTCTGTGCTCAATAGATCATATAGTATTTTTAATGCTCATCTATGGTATAATCTCATGCATAATCCGTATTGCAAGCATATTAAAGTATATTGTTATAGATAGGTAAACTAAATTTATTAAGCATTCTCTGATTTTGGCTTACTGCTAAAATCTGCTCTAGATGTACCGTATCTAAATTGGAATCTAGGTTTGGAATCGTCAGGTCTACGTCTAGGAGCTCCCATACGTCTATCTCCTCCAAAAGGACTACGTGTAGCTTCTCCTCTTGTGTAATCAGAACGTTCTCTACGTTCGAAGCCACCTTCACGACGTTCACCGAAGCCACCACGAGCTGGACGATCTCCGAAACTACGACGTTC
>CAZLVD010000001.1:183887-204141 GCA_964563095.1 uncultured Rickettsiales bacterium | reverse complement strand
CAGATATAAATTTAGATACAGATCATAATTATATATATAAAGGTATTGCTCGTAGGAATTTTAAAGAGATTTTTAAAGTACATTATAGCTTGAAAATGTTTGGTGATGCTCATTTAGAAGATGGTATTTTAAGGGTAATTTTTATTAAAGAAATATATCTTGATGAAGAGAATGAGTCTGTAAAAATATTGACTCATAGCGATAAACAAAAGCAACTTGTAAATTAATAAACATTTATGCTATAATATTCATATGAATAAATTATTAATTTCTACTCTTTATACAGTTTGTAGTTTCGCGCCTAACTTGCATGTATCTCCTGATCAGTCCAATACGATGACTGTTGAGCAAGCTCATGTGTCGAAGTGGCAGTTATTATATGAACATGTTATACATGAATATCGCTTAGAAGACAAAAGATGTTATGCAAAAGCATATGAGAGATTATCGCAAAATAGAGGCTCTCTAAACGAGCAGCAGATCTTAAATGACTTCCGCAATACAAAACAACAGTTAGAAAATCAGGTGATGCGTAATGAATGGGACTTAGACGCTCGGCAAAAGAATCTTATATCATCTGGTATAATCAATTCAGATCCTCAGTCTACATATCCTAATTTGATAACGCATGAAGATGAATCGTTGTTTGATAAAGTACGCCAGAGAGAGTGTTATATTCTAATGAATATATCTATTCTCAATAGGACTCATCGCTTTGACTCATTAGATCGCACTGATGACAAAATATTATCATATATAGATGTTTTTGGCCTGATAATGTGCTCTATGGTAAATAACATGCTACGATATAATACGCCGATAAACACTGCCGCATTAATAATAATATGTGAATATGATAGATTAGCTTATAACACAATATGCGCATTGTTTTTCTCAAAAACAATATATACAGACTATCCTGGAATTATAAAAGCACTTTATAAATCATTATACAATGCAAAATATTATTCTCAATATTTGTATGCATTGTTAAGGATTTTTGAATCTGTATGTAAGTTAATAAAAGAAGACATAGAACTCCTGCTAAGTAATGATGAGATAAATTTACAAAATGATATGCAAAAGATTATAAATCAATTACCATTAGCAATAATAGAGCCTATAAAAATGTGTGAAGCTGTTGCTGAAGCGCAAAATATATATAATGAAATATTACAGACACCTGAAAAATTTTCGTAATTTTTACTTTAGATAAGTTTAACCGGACTCTCATATAGAGTGAGATAATAAGATTCTTTATTTGGATATCGAATATTACTTTTATATATGAATTTATACCTAATAACAATATTTATTAGTACAATGCAAATATAAAACTCTTACTTTATATATTTTTTCTGCTGCTATTATTGCTATTTGCTCTATCATCGGTTATACTGCATTAGTTGGAGATTATATGAATAATTTATATGAGGCGTTTTGGCAAAAACAAGAAGAGCGTCTAAAGAAAATACAACACATTAAATTTGATAAAAATACAGTCTATGCAGTGCCATTAGGTGGTATTGGTGAAATCGGAATGAACTCTATGGCATATCATTATAAAAATGATTGGATAGTAGTAGATTTTGGTAATAGCTTCGATAAGCTTTATACTCATCAGTCACACATTGTTATTCCATCGCCTGCATTTTTTCAAGATAAAAAAGATAAAATTAAAGCATTAGTGATTACACATGGTCATGAAGATCATATTGGTGCTATTGCCTATATTTGGGAAAGTTTACAATGTCCTATTTATGCTACTCCGTTTACTGCAGCATTGATTAGACGTAAATTTGAAGAAAAAGGTTTATCTACAGATGCTATAAATATTATAGAACCTGCAAAATGGTATGAATTCGGTGCATTTAAAGTCAAATGGATTTTAGTAACTCACTCAATTCCTGGATCATGTATGGTAGCCATTCGTACAGAACATGGTAGTATTTTACAAACGGGTGACTGGAAGATCGATGAAGCTCCATTAATTAACGAGACTACAGATTTTGAATCGATCAAACAATTAGCTAGCGAAGATTTGACCACTGTTATCTGTGATTCTACAAATGTAACTGTAGAGGGTAGAAATCCAACCGAAGAAAGCGTTGGAGAAAATTTGAAGAAAGTTGTTGCAAAACATAATAAAGGTCGTATTTTTGTAGCATTCTTTTCTACTAATGTCGCTAGATTATTATCATGTATTGAAGCTGCTAAATTGAGCGGTAGAAAAGTAGGCATTGTTGGAAGAGCATTACAGCGTTCATATGAAGTATCTGTAGAATTAGGATTAATCAAACAAGAACCGCATGTATTATTAGAAAATATTGAAAAAATTCCAGCAGATGAATTGTTAATTGCATGTTCAGGTTCTCAAGGTGAATTAAATTCAGTATTAAAACGAGTTGCTACAGGTAAGCATCCAACATTAAACATTGATAAAGGTGATACTGTAATTTTCTCAAGCAGAGTAATTCCTACTAATGCAAAAGAAGTAGTATCATTAGAAAATGCTTTATTATGCAGAGGTGTGAATATTATTACTGAAAAAGATGAATTAGTACATACATCTGGACATGCACGTAAAGATGAGATTATCATGCTATATAAAATCATTCAGGCAAATGCAGTTCGTAAGATTAGCATTTTACCTTGTCATGGTACATCAGTATTTCTTGATAGACATGCTGAACTTGCAAAATCTATGGGATTCAATACTTTTACTAAAGAAGATAACTTCTTCAATGGTAGAATTTATGAATTAGCTCCAGAATTAAAATTTCATGTTGATATAGAACATGAAGTCATGTTTGTTGATGGATGTCATATAGTGTCCACTACATCCCCTATTGTAGCTGAAAGACAATCATTAGAACATGGCTATGTATCTATAGCTGTACTTATCAAAGATCAAGGATTAGCTAATGTAAATGTAAATGTTTATGGTGTACATGAAGATTATGATCAATTAGCGGCTGAAATTCGTAGCTTAGTAACAAAATTAGTACGTTTCAAAGGTGTTCGCGCTCAAGTATTCCAAACTATACAGTATGGTGTAAGTAATTATCTAATGAAAATAATGGATCATAAAGTACGAGTAGATGTTCATATATTGCAAGATAAGAAGGTAGAACGTAGATCTAATATTGAAGATACAAATCCTAAATTTGCAAAACAATTAGAGAAAACTAATGAGCAAAAAGAGGTTGTAGAGTCTATGAAAATTGGTGAAGTAGAGCAGATTTCTCAAGAAAAGCATACTAATGAGAATACAATACATATACACGCTGATATATGATGATTTAATCATTTAAAATGATAGTGATACAGAAAAAAATACAATACATATACACACTGATATATGATGAATGATGATGATACAGATATTGTATCGAATTCAAAGATATTATGATAAAAATTGTATAATAAGTGTAAGACGATATTGATGTGATTAGATATCATAGTTATTCTTATAAATAATCCAATGTAGTTTATTCATAAATATCCTATAATGTTAATCCTGTACTGAGTGAGAATGTTATTGTAATGCATTACAGACAAATGCAATATATCAATCTTTGCAAATAATATTTATCATTAGATAATATATTTCATTATCAAATTATCAAATTTACTACAAAAATAAAATACTATAATATAGCATGAAATTATACTGATATTTTACTTATCTTTATTAGCCCATCGAAAATAATTCCAGAAATTCATTAATGCATCTGCAAATCGTCCTGCAGATAATAAAGGAAAAATTATTACTATTAATATCATTCCAGTAAAAATCATAGCAATACAAATTCCACATAATCTTCTATGTGTATATTCAATACAACAAATAGACGGTCTGTGTAATTGAGTATATGCATTACGATTCAGCAATTGCGTTTGTGTACTTCCATTGGTATATGTTTTTCGATTTTCACCAACTGCTACATGATGAGTACCGTCATGCAATCCATCTTCTCGTTCCACGGTAATATCCGGCAATGTGTTAGTAGGTAGAGTATTTGAAGATTCTAGCATACTTGTATTAACATACTCATTATGATTAGTCTCATCTACTTCTATTGCATTCTCGAATAGCTGAGTATGTGCAGTTGTTAATCTTTGATCAATATTAATATGATCATTAGTATGATATAATTCTGTATGAGAAGATATGATATTAGGGAGTATTGTAGATGGAGATATAGCTCTTGAATTGATAGCACCTGGATCAGTATGCTGCATACAGAATACTAAACTACAACACAATAATAATTTTTTCATATAAGACATTATATCTAGGTTTTAGAACAAGCACCGGTATATTGTGCATATTTTTTGTAAAATCAAGAAAAATTTGCTACTATGTTCAGATGAAAGTGCTATATGTCAATAGAAAAGCCAAATTCAACTATAATATAGTAGAAAAATATATAGCAGGCATTATATTGACTGGACATGAAGTAAAAGGTATCAAAAATGGATGTTCTATTACAGAAGCTTATGGGAAAATTATAGATAATCAAATAATATTAGCTAATTGCAAGATAGATAAATATAAATATGCGAATAATATAAGATATTATGATGATCGACGTGAGAGAATATTACTGTTTAAAAAAACTGAAATTAAAAAATTTATAGGTAAAATGGCTAAAAATCGTTTATCAATCATTCCATTACAAATTTTTATAAATCCTAGAGGTTATATTAAGATAGAGATCGGATTATGCACTAGTAAATCTGATATAGACAAGCGTGATAAAATTAAACAAAGAGATATGAATAGAAGTATGAGTAGAGAAACGCAGGATATTCTGTAGTTTTTATTCTCATTTTACCTCTCATTAATAAATCTACTCAATACTTACATATGATAAAAGATGCTAATGCTGGAGGGGCTGCGATTTGGGAAAGTGCTCATTTAGAAATGACAGCAAAATCATCTGCATGGGGCGGTAAAGAAGTATACGTGAAAGAATTTTATGGATATGCTGCATTATCTAAAGTATATGAATATACAGTCGTAATTGAATCTAATGAAAATGTGAGTAAAATAGGCGTGCAAATAAATATAGCAGGTAGAATTTTTGGACAAGGCTTTGGTGTCGAGGGTTTTATTAATAATGTAGAAATGTATATAGATAAAGCTAGACAATTCTATAAGATTACCTTTTCTCCTAAATTACACGCTTTGGCTTTTGCAGGTAAGCCTAGAATTTTTACAAAGAAAAGTGCAGCTGATATGATAAAAACAGTATGTGATTTACATGATGTAAAGTTTAGCAATAAAGCAAAATTAGCTGAACCAAAAAGAGAGTACTGCGTGCAATATAATCAAACAGATTTAGAATTTATCGATAGTCTCTTAGCTGAATCAGGTGCATTATATGCGTATAAATTTGGTACATCTTCAGCGGAATTGATTATTTTTAATGATGTAAAAGATTTAAAATTAAAAGAAGCACAAATGTTTCATTTTAATCTAACTACAGAATCTGATCTATATTTAGTATTAGACGCTACATTATCACATACATACACTGCTATGGGATATGAAACAGAATTTAATCATTTTCAAACAGCAAACAAGGCTCCAAAAATTAAATCTAATGCCACTGCTGATTTAAATAATAAACTTTTTAAGAAAACTAATACTATGTATTACAGTAGTTTAGGACATTTAAATCTAGAAAATAAAGAATTAAAAAATGAAGCGTTAGATGTGCAGATGAAAGCAAATTTAATGAAATCAAAAGTATTATCTATAAGAGTAAGAAAATATATACCAGTAGGTTCTACCTTTAAAGTCCAATGGCCAAGTTTTTCTGGAGAGTATGTAGCTATAGAAGTAAGACATACATATACTGCCACTGATTTATCTTCAGCTCATGAAGCTTTTACTGACATAATTGCTGTAGAAACATCATTAAAATTAGCTACTAAATTACATGATAAACCTGTGATACCAGGTGTACATAGAGGTATTGTAGCAGGAAAAGATGGTAAAGATACAGAGGTCGATCAGTGGGGTAGAGTACATGTACGATTTTATTGGTCTGAAGAATTTGAAAAAGGTACAACAGGCATTGAGAATACGTGTTTAGTAAGAACATCTCATAGTGGTTCAATTACAAATGGTACATATTACACACCTAGAATTGGAGATGAAGTACTGGTTGCATTTGAAAATGGAGATCCTGAACGTCCATATATTATCAGTACATTATATAATTCAGTAAATAGCATTGCTCATGATCCATCAAAAAAAGATATTAATTATTGGCGCATGTCCAAAACTGAAGATAAAGAAAAATATAACGAATTGAGCTTTGATGCTGATAAAGAAAATGGGAAAATTGCTGTTAATGCCTTTAATGATTATACTACTACAGTTGAGAGACATTGGATAGAGTTGCTAAATAAAGGGAATTATACACATACACACAAAGAAGGTGATGTTAGTATTACTCAGGAAAAAGGTATGTATGCATATACTAATAAAGAAGGAAATTATACATTTGTATTAGAAAAAGGTGATTATACTCATACGCTTTCAAAAGGTAATATGATGAAAAAAGTTGATGGTAATTATACAGAAAATATTACTGGCATATATGATTTAAGTATAGATAAAGAAAGAAAAACAGTTGTAACAAAAAAAGATACTCTGACTGTAGATGGAGGTAGCGAAATTACAATTAGCGATGGGCAAAAAGTTACGATTAGTAGTAAAGATTATCAAATTGAAGTATCATCAGGATCATTAAAAATTAAAGCAAGCGATACAATTAGTTTTGAAGCTGAAACAATTAAATTTAAAGCTACAGATTTCAAAGTTCAAAGTACTAATATTGATATGAAGGCAGATTCTGATTTTAAAATGAAATCCGCTACATTTAAGGGAGAGGCGCAAGATATGAAATTAAAAGGTTCTCAATTTAAAGCAGAAGGCATGTCTGTAGAAATTAAAGCATCAGCATCTATGGAACTTAAATCTAGCGCTACCTTTAAAGCTGAAGGAGGAGCTATGGCTGAAGTAAAAGGAGGAGCTATGTTGACACTCGGAGGTGCAATGGTAAGTATAGGATAACACTATAATTACTGTAATTGTTTTATTTGATAATTTGACTTTTTTTGATATAATTGCAGAAGATGATCAATATATTACTATCGTCAGGTGAAAAAATTTATAAAAGCATGACTGCAATCGGTGAGCAGATTATACAAGATTTAAAATTATCTGATTCAATCATAGCATTTAAAAATCTAGATACTAATGAATTGATAGATTTACGTAAATTAATTCATGGACCTGTAAATTTGAAACCAATTATTACATCAGATATAGAATATTTAGAAATTTTAAGACATGATTGTGAACATGTGCTAGCGGAAGCTGTATTAGAATTATTCCCTGATACAAAAGTATCTGTAGGCGCAACATTTCAACATGGTTTTGGATATGATTTTTATAGACCAAATAATGCCTCGTTTACATGGGATGATGTAGTTGCAATTGAAAATTGTATGCATAAAATTATCAAACGTAATGAGACGATTACAAGATCTGTACTATCTTTTGAAGATGCTATAGAACTATTTGAAAAAAAAGACGA
Source organism: uncultured Rickettsiales bacterium (assembly GCA_964563095.1). Lineage (GTDB taxonomy): Bacteria > Pseudomonadota > Alphaproteobacteria > CAJXXZ01 > CAZLVD01 > CAZLVD01. Next base: position 196,522 of record CAZLVD010000001.1, on the reverse strand, counting down.
ACATTTGAAAGTAGAGTTAATAAAAACATTGAAAAATAAATACGATCAATTTAGCGTGTATACGCAAGGTAAGTTTACAGATTTATGTAGAGGACCTCATGGTATTAATACTAAACATATCGGTGAGCATTTTAAATTAATGAAATTATCCGGTGTGCAATTGCAAAATGGTACAAAATTACAACGTATTGTCGGTACTTTATGGTTAACGAAAGCGGATTTAGATCAATATTTACATAATTTAGAAGAAGAGCAAAAACGCGATCATAGAACATTAAATGAGCAAATGGATTTATATCATGTAGAAAGTCATACACCAGGCATGATTTTTTGGCATCCAAATGGTTGGAGTATAGTAGAGACATTGAAACAGTTAATCAGAACTCGTTTGAAAAAGCAGAATTATGTTGAAGTCCATACTCCATGTGTAATTAATGCGCAATTATGGCAAAAATCAGGTCATTGGGATGTATATAGAGAAAATATGTTTTGTTTGCAGGCAGATGAGAAAACATTTGCATTAAAACCAATGAGTTGCCCAGCTCATATAGCTATTTTTAATAGTACTTTTATGAATGGTGTGAAAAGTTATAATGATTTACCTTTGCGTATTGCAGAATTTGGTATGGTACATAGAAATGAGGAAACAGGTGGCGTACATGGATTGAAGAGAGCTAGATGTTTTACTCAAGATGATGGGCATATTTTCTGTACACTTGAACATATAGAAAATGAAATTGCATTATATGGTGAATTATTTAAAGAGGTATATGGTTTGTTTGGATTCAAGTATGAAGTAGAATTAAGTACGCGTCCAGAGAAGAGATTAGGTGATGATACTGTATGGGATACAGCGGAAGAAGCACTTGCAAAAGGAGCGCAAAAAGCAAAATTAGACTATAAAATCCAACCTGGAGAAGGTGCATTTTATGGTCCAAAACTAGATTTTCATGTAGTTGATGCAATGCAACGTAAATGGCAATGCTGTACCGTGCAATTAGATTTCATTTTACCTGAAAGATTAGAAGCGAAATATGTAGGAAAAGATGGAAAACGTCATACATGTGTGATGATTCATAGAGCTGTTTTTGGATCTATCGAAAGATTCTTAGCTATGCTATTAGAACATACAAATGGATTCTTGCCATTTTGGTTAGCTCCTGTAAAAGTTGTATTTTTACCTGTAATCGATCAAGCTAAAGAATTATGTGCAAAATTATATGCTGAATTAGATGCAAAAATGTACGGTATAATTTTAGATGATGGAAATAAAACTCTTGGATATAAAATGCATTATTGGAAAAATCGTAAAGCATTGAAAATTGTAGTTGTAGGTGAGAAGGAATTGAATAGCGAAATGTTAACTATAAAAAATGTCGAGACAGATACACAAGAGCAAATGAAAATAGATGAATTTATAAATATGATTAAATATATAAGTCTTGTACCTTAATATTTAATATATTAATATAATTATATGAAAAAGTTTTTAAATTTTATGTGCGTGTTAAATATTTATTCTAATAAAACATTGCATGTAGATGATGTGGACAATTCTACTGCATTAATACAATTAACAAATCATATTGCGTTAGATTATTGGCAAGATATTAAGTATATTTTATCATCAGATAATATTAAGTCATTAATGACAGAGCAAGAAAAAGAACATATATATATTATCGTAAGGCAAGCTTATACAATACCATCTGATAATCATCCGGTTGTATTTTTCAATTATATAAATAATCTACATGCATCTTTTCGTGTATTGTATAACTATCTGTATGCATTGGAACGTCATTTGATTTTTTTTGAAGCGTACAAAAATTTGAAAATACGCTTAGTAAATAATATCTCCTTATTTAAATCTTCTTTGGACGATATTGATTAATTGATTAATTTTTTTTATTTTTATTTGTTATATTATTTTAAAATTCCTAATAATCTTATTTTGCACTCAAAACAATATCTTATACGAGATAACCGATTTATATGTTTGTATTTATAGATATAAATGAGTTTACATAATATCCATTCTGTAACATAAATGCATATAAAAATCTCAAAAAGATAAAATATATTGAAAATCATTATAATTGCTCTCACAATGCAAATATTTATTTTAACTGAAATTATATTCAACATATATGCAAAACTATTCTACATCGATTTTCAAAAGGAATTTTTTTTCTAATTTTGATTAAAATTTATTTTTGCAAAGTTATTATATCAACATAATAAATCACTCTATCATTCTACTTACAACTCATTATTCTGCTTAAAACTTAAAACATTTCTACTATATCATCACTAATATCATTTAAAAATCTCGATTGCGTTTGTTTCATCATACCTTTTGGTGACTGTCTCAACATAGCATAAGTAATATAAACTTTAAATCTCGCTCTAGTAATTGCTACATATGCTAGTCTACGCTCTTCTTCAATATCACCGGTAATGACTGCTTTGACATGAGGAAAAATTCTTTCTTCCCAACCTGGTAGAAATACAATATCATACTCTAGTCCTTTAGCGGAATGTATAGTTAATATATTAATAGTAGGTACAGAAATTTTTGCTAACATATCGTTAGGATTTTTTGATACTTCTGTAGTATCAATCAGCAATTTTGATATATCATCATGAATACTTAAATCGTTACATAATTTTCTCATCAGTTCTCGCAGATTGTGTTTTAACATAATTAATTCCGATAGTTCATTAAAAAATGTAATTAAACTATCTTGTTGAGACTGTGTGCGAGCTACTTCTAATAATATAGTTTTAATAGTTTCAATTTCATACGGATTATTTTTGGTATTACTCTGCTCTGAAAAAATAGACTGCGCTTGATTTTGATAAGTATCTATATATTCTTGCATTTTATGCTCAAACTTTTCTAGAGTCTTATCGCCAATACCTCGCTTCGATTCCAGTAAAATTTTTGTAAGATATTTATAGTCTAGATTGATTATAAAATTTAAATACCAAAGTAATTTTTGCAAAGTTTTATCAAGAATTTTATACTCAGATAATGCTTTACGTAAGCTATTCACTTGCCATACAGTTCGTAATAAAATACCGATAGAAATCTCATTTTTTTTATGTAATTTTGTATAAATCTGTTTATTATTTGCTTCTCCTAAAGCAATTTTCATGATTTCTTTTGCTATCCATTTAGATTCTTTATTATCATCAATAAAAGATTTCATAGTTATAGGTTCATCAAACTGCGCATTAGATAATAATACTTTATGATGTCGTTTAATATTTTTAGATACTATATCTAATGCTCCACGTAAAATAGATTGAGTAGATCTATAATTTTGTCTTAATTTAATAATTTTTGCACCATGAAAAATCAATCCGAAATCTAAGATATATGTTACATTTGCATTACGCCAAGAATAAATCATCTGATCATCATCACCTACACAAAATAATTTGATCTTTGCAGATCCTGTTTTTTTAATATCATCATTGATACCAAGAAGAATTTTTAGCCAATGCATTTGCGCATGATTAGTATCTTGAAATTCATCAACGCATATATATTTAAATTGATGACGATATTGCTCTACTACATCAGGATATGATTCCCATAATTTACAACATTGTATAATCAGATCAGAAAAATCCAATTGATTTTCTTCTTGCAAAGTTTTTTGATATAATCTATATTCTTTTGCAAATTTTTCCAATGGTCTGACATCATCACATGTCATTAATTGATTCTTCCAATACTGTATCTGCTCATCAATTTCATCAGCTTGCAATGCAAATAATTTATGCATAAGATATTTTTGCTCCTCTCCATCAATCATTTTAAACGATTTATTTAAACCTAGTTTTTCTGCATGAGTACGAACAATACGTCCGCAGAGACTATGAAATGTACCTATCCATTCAGGAATAATATTTTTTTCTGATAAACGTTTTTTCATATCTTCCGCTGCTTTAGTAGTAAATGTAGTAATTAAAACATGATCAGGTAAACAGAAATTATTATCAACTAAATATATAAATCTCTGTAGAAGCATTGTAGTTTTACCAGTACCCGCTCCAGCTAAGACTAATATATGTCCATCAGTATATGTAGCGGCTTCAAATTGCTCTTGATTTAATTTAGTCAGAGTCATAATTTAGTCTAACGTATATATTTTCAATATTCTACATAAAACATAGTACATATTGAAGATTCCGAATTTTTTTGTCTATAGTATACTATAAACATTATTATAATGCTAATCCCAATATATGACGTGTTTTTATTACATTTTATATGTATTTTTCACGTTTTATTAATATAATCTTTTCATCATATAATATGAATCTCTCATTAGATTACAATTTTTTCAAAGATCTCTTTCATGAATTTTATACAAAAGTGCTTTTTTTTAAAAATATGGCATTAACAAAAGATAATCTTACATTAGAACAAGTCAATGGTATGATGCAAACCTTGACAGATATTTTATCAGATCAAGAGCGTATAATATCTAATAATACAAACGCATATGTATATAGTATTTATAAAGAATTACAGTATCTCATGGCTGGATTTGCAGATGAAATTTTCTTAGAATTAAATTGGTCTGTTGCTTTTCAAAAACATTGGAGTAATCGTTTAATAGAATCGAAATTATTTGATAGTCATGTTGCTGGTGAATTAATCTTTAATAAAATTGATACAATCATATCTAATCATGAAGATCAAAATTTACTCATACCAATTTATATTACAGTATTATCTTTAGGATTTTACGGTAAATATCGCATGGATATAGTAAATCATGAAGAACCGCAGATCATTACACAGTATAAAAAAATGCTATTTGATTTGATGTATCATGTGAATAAAATGAATATAGCAAAAGATAATGCGCTATTTCCTGATAGCAAAAATTATACAGTAATCAATAAAAATATCATTAGAAATAGTACATTTTTACTTTGGTCTGGAATTTTAGCAGGTATTCTTATTACATATAGCATCATTTCTTATACGATGTGGTCTCATCAAACAGATATTATATACGCTATTATCAATAATATTTTGAATACAAAAAATTAACTGTGAAAATATATATAAAATTTTAACTAGTTACATTGATTGAAATGTGTAATATGTTGTTAGATATTATTGATGATAAGTTCAAAATATAATTGTATTGCATTACAAATTTTCAGCAATCAGATATTTATATTCCCTATAATAGTTTCATAAAGCTGACTTGTATTGTTTATAATATTCATCCTTTTATGATGAGCTAAATCATTATTATATTTACAGATAATTCTATTAAATATTTGAATTGAAAAAATAAAATTAACGGCTTTTGTATGTTAAACCAGCTCTTGCACCAAATTTACCATATTTCTTACGTTCTTTACCAATTGTACCACGAGTCAATTGACCAGCAGCTCTTAATGCTTCTTTAAATCCAATATTCAATACTAACAATCCTCTAGCCAAACCTAATGCTAATGCTTTTGCTTGAGCAGCTAATCCGCTACCTAGTAATACACATTCAACATTAAATGTAGTACCAGAAGGTAAATCTTTTAATGAATATACAGGTTTTAATGCTATAGCTGATAATGAATCACGTTTGAAATACTCAGTCATACTTTGTCCATTAATCTTAATATTAACATTTGGCTTTGAAGTCTCGACTTCAGTAGATTCTGATTTGGCTGCTTTTTTCTTAATTGGTGTATTTTCAAATGAAACCCATACTTTTGCAACAGCATCATTTTTTGCTCTACCTGTACCGTATCCACGACCTAATGCATCTACCTTTCTAATTGGATTTGCAACTGTATTAGTATCAATTACCATATTATCTATCTTATTTAAGACTTCTGTATTATTCATTATCACTCCTTCTGATATTATTTTTCTTATTTAAACTTAGAAAATCTACAGTTTTAGGTTGTTGAGCTGTATGAGGATGATCACTTGTAGTATATACATGTAAATGACTTAACATTTTATATCCCAAAGGACCTCTAGGTAACATGCCTTTTACTGATCTTTTGATAACTTCATCAGACTTACCTTGTAGAATTTGATTACCTACAACAGCTTTTCTGATACCACCAATAGCACCTGTATGCCAATAGTGAATCTTTTTAGTCATCTTATCTCCAGTTAAACGCACTTTATCAGCATTTATTATAATAACATAATCACCTACATCATTAGATCTGGTCACACATGTTTTATTTTTACCCATTAATATACTTGCAACATAAGCAGATAATCTACCTAACACAGCATCTGCGGCATCTATAAGAATATACTGCTTGTTAGCATGTTCAGCTTTTACAAAATTAGTTTTAGTATCATGCAACATACGAAAATTCTATCACATTTCCTAATACATACAAGAGCTGATTGTTATCAAAACATCATTATTATTAAAAAATTAAAAAAAATATGCTAAAGTACACTATGAATCCAAAATTACTACAATATATTCTAATTATTGTTGCAATATTATCAATTATTTCCATATGGTTATTTCCTATGATATTAGAAAGATATGTATCTCGAAATAAAAACAATATTCATCCAAATGAAATCAATAAACTTAATAATCTTGAACATTTAACTTACTCCCAATTTATAAATAAACTTGATGCTGGTGAAATTTCAGAAGTCATCATCAAAACAAATGGTATAGTAAATGAAATTATAAGCTTGGATGTCTTAAATAAACGTTATGTTACTGAAATTATAGCAAATTCTATTAATGATTTGCTTATTAAATTCCAAGAACATAATGTGCATATTAACATAGAAAATGTACCATTACATAATATAGAAAAACATTCTTTCTTAAAGCAAATATTCTTTTCCATTTTACCTGTTGTAATTCTTATCTTTTTTATATCATCTGGCAGATCTATGCAGTCAGGATTGATAAATAAAGATATTAATAAAGCTATCAATGTACAGACTAAATTTACAGATGTAATAGCTTTAGAAGCTGAAAAAAAAGAAATAGAAGAAATAATTGATTTTTTACGTAATCCTCAGAAATATACATCAATGGGAGCAAGTATACCCAAAGGAGCATTATTAATTGGACCTCCAGGTAATGGTAAAACATTATTAGCTAGAGCTGTTGCTGGAGAAGCTGGAGTGCCTTTTATTTATGCATCTGGATCAGAGTTTGTAGATACTTTTGTAGGAGTTGGAGCTGGCAAAATTAGGCATTTATTTGAACAGGCTTCTCAATATAAAGCATGTATAATTTTTATCGATGAAATAGATACTATAGGCGGTAAAAGAGGTTCTAAATTCTCTCATTCTGAATATGAACATACATTAAATCAATTATTAACTGAAATGGATGGTTTTAAGGAAAATGCAGGAATAATAGTAATAGGCGCTACAAACAGATCTGAAGTACTCGATCCAGCTCTCTTACGTCGTTTTACCAGACATGTATACGTTCCAAATCCAGATGTTCATAGCAGACGATTAATTTTACAACATTATATAAATAAAATAAAAATTGATCCAAATATTAATGTAAAAGAATTAGCTAATTTAACAACAGGATTATCAAGCTCTGCATTAAAAACACTCATCAATGATGCTGCTTTGTTGGCTACTAGATATGACAAAATACATGTCACAATGAATGAAATTAAAGAAGCAATTGATCGTATCAGTATAGGATTGGAGCGTAAAAATCTGATTATGAAACCTGAAGAAAAAATTCTTACAGCGTATCATGAAGCTGGTCATGCAATAGTAGCTGCATATACCAAACATGCTATACCTGTACATAAAATTACAATAACGCCTAGAGGAGGCGCGTTAGGATATGTACAGCAATTACCTGAAGAAAGAGTATCTCAAACGATAGCTGAATTAAAAGCTAAGTTAAATGTATTAATGGGAGGTATTGCTGCTGAAATTATCAAAAATGGCGAAGAAAATGTCACAACTGGACCATCGTCTGATATAGAAGTAGCTACAAAAATTGCTAGATATATAGTAGAACACGGTTTTCATAATAAACTTGGACCTATCAAATATTCAGATATAGAATTATTATCAGAATCATATAAAAATGAATTAATGATAGAAACACAGAAATTATTAGTAGAAGCAAAAGAAAATGCTATAAAAATTATTAAAGATCATCATAGTGATTGGAATAAAGTAGCAAAAGCATTATTAGAACAAGAAACATTGACTGCTGATGAATTTCATGCTTTATTAACGAAACAACCATATTATCTAAATAAATAATATTATTAATATTTTACTTCAAATACTGACACTTGAAAACTACTTACACTTGAGTCGTTTTTATATATTAATTTCTTGACAGGTTTAAATTACTATGTTACAATCACACGGAGGATAATTTGTCTGATAAAACAGTACAAGCTAGTAAATTTTCTACTTTAAGATCATTATTCTGGCCTATCTACTCGTTTGAAACCAAAAAAGTAGTTCTAATGGGACTCTTGCTTTTCTGCATGCTTTTCGAATATACCACAGTGCGTATTCTTAAGGATGCATTTGTCGTTAATAGTAGCGGCGCCGATATAATACCTTTTCTTAAAACATTCTTGATTTTACCTGCTGCTGCTGCATATGTAGTTTTATACGCATGGTTAAATCGTAAGTTTGATTCTAAAACTGTATTTTATATCATTACCGGTGGTTTTGGTTTATTTTTCCTATTTTTCGGTAATATACTCTACCCTAATGCAAATAGTATTCATTTATCTTCAGCTACATTAGAAAAATTATGTACTGCATACCCAAGATTAGCTAATCCTATTAGCATGTTTGGATTATGGTCATATAGCACATTCTATGTATTAGCTGAATTATGGGGTACTATTGGTATTACTCAAATGTTCTGGGAATTCGCTAATATGATTACATCTACAGAAGAATCAGGAAGATTTTATATTACATTCCAGAGTATTGGTAACTATGCATTAATCGTTGCTGGTTTAACTATTCAAAACATGTTTGATAAGACATCAGGTACAGCTATGTTAGATGCTAAACAAGTAAGTTTTGCATGTAACTTAGTATTTATGTTTACTATGATTTCTTTTGTACTATATTATGTATTGAATTCTAGTTCAGATATTATGGCAAACGCTAAATCTAAAGAGACTAAAATAATTAAGAAAGCTAAACCTGGATTTATCGAAAGCGCTAAAACTATTTTGAAATCTAGATATTTAGGTTATATCGCATTCTTATTGATAGCTTATGGTATGTCTATTAACTTGGTTGAAGTGACATGGAAAGGTGTAATGAAGCAATACGCTAGCTCATCTGGTATATCATATGTATATTTACAATCAAATACATTTATTTATACAGGGATTACAGCTGTCATTATATCCACATTCGGTAAAAGCATTGTGAGATCTTTTGGCTGGAGATTTACAGCATTAGTAACACCTGTTGGAATGTTGATTAGCGGTCTCATTTTCTTTGCTAGCGTAATTTTCCCAAATTCATTGAATTTCTTCATCAAGCATTGTGGGGTCACTGCTCTATTCTTAGGTACAATGATTGGTACAGCTCAAAATGTGTTTGCAAAAAGCACTAAATATGTATTATTTGATGTAACAAAAGAAATGGCATACATACCTCTTGATGAATCAATGAAAAAAGAAGGTAAAGCTGCAGTTGAAGTATTAGGTGGAAAAGGCGGAAAGATTTTCGGTAGTATGATACAAATTTTATTATCAGTCTTTACAGGTATTTCTCAGAAGAGATTCTTAGAATTATCACCCTATTTAGCTATTATTTTAGGTGTAATCTGCATACTTTGGATTGCTATAGTAAATCTATTAGCTCATGATTATAATGAATTAGTGAAACATAATCATTAATCTAATATTTTGATTTGTTATATAATATTATATAATGAGATTATGAACTTAAAATTATTATTAATAGGCATGAATATTTCAGCTATATCACAATGGTACAATCTCGATTACAAATGCATATTAATAGACATCTGTAAGATTTCATACGTAATGATTATTTGTCCATTAATTCTAACGAAATTATTTCAATACTTGTATTCGCAACCTATGATAGGCACAAGAGAGTTTAATAATAAAAACAATCAAAATAAAATAAAATTTTCTGATGTCATTGGTTTAGATACTGCAAAACAAGAAGTAGAAGAAATAATTGATTTTTTACGCAATCCTGAAAAATATAAGAAAATAGGAGCTAAAATATCAAAAGGAGTATTACTAATAGGCTCTCCTGGAAATGGTAAAACATTATTAGCAAAAGCACTTGCGAGTGAAGCAAATGTAGCTTTTTTCTACGCAGCTGCAGCTGATTTTGCTAATGTAATGGTCGGTAGTGGATCTAATAACGTGAAAGAAATATTTGCACAAGCTAAAAAAGCAGGTAAAGCGATTATTTTTATTGATGAAATAGATGAGATAGGAATGAGTAGAAATACATTGCAAGGGCAGGATTTGATGGGTACATTAACTCAATTATTCACTCAAATGGATGGATTTGATAGTGATACAAATATAATAGTAATAGCAGCTACAAATAGATCTGATATATTGGATCCTGCTTTATTACGTCGTTTTACCAGACATGTATACGTTCCAAATCCAGATATAAATAGTAGAAAAAAGCTACTACAGTATTATCTAAATAAAACTACTTATGATAAGAACATAAATCTTAATAAGATAGCAGAATTAACACATAATCTATCAGCTGCATATATGGAGATATTGATTAACGAAGCTGCTTTATTAACTGTCAGAAGAAAAGATGAGCAAATTACAGAGCAAAATATTTTAGATGCGTTAAAGAAAATAAGAAATAATGAACAGATGATAAAAGAAAATCATTTAAATACTAAGAAATAATTGTGTTTTATATATAAATATATTATACTATTGTAGGCCCATGTGGCGGAATGGTAGACGCGGTAGACTCAAAATCTACTATCTTTACCGATGTGGGAGTTCGAGTCTCCCCGTGGGTATTTTCTTGTATTGTTTGGTATAAATTATATAGAACAAATTTTGTATAATGAAAATATATAGTAAAAATTAAAAGTACATTAAAAAAAACACGCTATGCAGTAACGAATATGATAATATATATAATACTACTATATTCAATGATCTTATTATCTCTCATTATAGCTATCATGAATGCTGCTATTTATATGTCACGAATGTTGCTCTGACAACTCACTGAGTATCTCATTCTTGATTTGCACACTGATAATGTCTGATGATTTCGTCAATCTCAATACACAAATACATTATCTAGATACATATACTCAAAAATAAATAAATCAAAAAATATTTAATATCTAATAATACTAATCAGCTTATACTTATATATCATCATGTACTTTTCTCATTGTTGCATTAGACCAATCTAAAGATCATTTATTATATTCACATCAATTTTCAGATAGCATTACATATTTTTAAGTATCAATCATGATATCTGTTCAGAATAATCGATATTATATGCAAAAAAACTCATCATGTATGCATTTATATTATGTATATCATATAATTAAATATGTAAAATCAATATAATCTAGTTGATGTATATCTATATATTATATATTAGATTGATTACTTAACAGCAACCATTTCAGCAACAACTTCAGCTGCTTTCAAATCTTCTAAGATAGCTTTTGCATCAGCTTCTGAGAATTTCTTACCCTTACGAGTAGGAATGAATTCAGCTAAGTTAGGACGTGAATCGTTTTCTAAGTAAGCTTTAGCTGTAGCCATGTCTGCCTTACACCAATCCTTATCTTTCAAACACACGATAGCTTTTAACTTGCTTCCGATGCTCTTAATGTGAATGTCGTATTCTACTACTTCATTCTTAGCTGCACCAGCATCACTAGATCCGCCACTGCTAAATGTCATTTCGCTTAAACCGTATTGATCTTTTAATAAATCAGCCAGCTGCATAACTTCTTTATTTGATAAAGTATCTATTTTTTCCATTAATTCTTTTATATGTACGATCATTTTATTCTCCCTTTTTCTCACTTAATTGCTTGATCATATGATGTAAACGTCTCATTGGATACTGTAACAACCATACGATTTCAGCTAATAATTGTTCTCTGCTTGGCATATTACCCAAGGATACTAAATCTTTGCTGTTTAAAAATTCACCTTCTAAAACACCTGATTTCAGACTAATCTTTTTATCATGATCTCTTAAGAAAGGTAATACGCATTTAACACTAGCACTAGCGTCATTTGACATTACTAAGATACACACTTCTTTGAATGAATCTGCCAATTCTTTGTAATTAGTTTCTTTAGCAGCTATTTTAGCTAAAGAATTTTTTACAAATTTAACAGAGCCATGTTGCTTTATAGCGTATCTTAAACGAAATAGCACATCCGCTTCAACACCCTTATATCCAATAACATAAGCAAAATTATGCTTATTGAATGAATCTTTGAGTCTTGCTACTTCAACGCGCTTTTCATCTTTATTCATTTCTCTCTCCAATTCTACGTAACAACTTATGCATGTGCCCAAAACATACATTTCAATTATATAAGAAAAGATAGAAAAATCTAGTGTAAAATAAAAATAA
>CAZLVD010000001.1:182295-183787 GCA_964563095.1 uncultured Rickettsiales bacterium | reverse complement strand
ATACATTTCAATTATATAAGAAAAGATAGAAAAATCTAGTGTAAAATAAAAATAACTTATATCTCAGAGTTATGTCAAAATGATCTCAACATTGTATACTTATTCTAAGATACATGTTTTTATCCAAACATTGTATACTTATTCTAAGATACATGTTTTTATCCAAACATTGTATACTAATCCAATGTATACATGTTTTATGTTTCCTGGTCATGGCTCTGCATATGTATCTATGGCGGCAAAGTTAGTGCAAAAATATCCATCAGTGCAAGCTAAATTTGATTTTATTACTAATTTATATCTTGATATTGCATATTATGCGCAAAATAATCAAGAGAATTCAGATATCCCATCTGTATTTTCATCGCAATTAGCATTATATACCATGTCATGTAGTTTATATGATCTTATGTTATCTGAAAAAAATACATACGCTAATTATACTCTCGGACATTCTCTAGGTGGCTACGCTTCATTATACGCTTCTGGTCTCATTACTTTTGAGCAAGGTATAGACATCATTATTACTCAAAATAAATATATATCTGATTTGAAATTAAAGAAAACAGGAATGTTAGCGTGTTTTGCTGCAGATAATACTAAAATCTCACATGATAAACACTTTGATTCATTTGTGAATATATTGCAGCAAGTATGTTATGAAACTGGTATTTATTTTCAACAGGAATATATGTGCTCTATAGCAAACTATAATTCTCATACACAGATCATTCTTAGTGGTAATAATGAAGCTTTAGCATATGCTAGTAATACCCTTTCAGAACAATATAATATCAAATCATTATTCTTAAAATCAGAATACGCATATCACTCTGCTTTATTAAAACCAGCAGGTATAGCTTTAGAAAAATATCTGACAGAATATGTATTTACTAAAAAATCTCAAAAAAATAATAAAACTGATCAAATTTATCCTAGTGCGGTTATTACTGAAGCACAATGTTTAGCAATTGCAAATACAACAGCATTAGATACATCAGTCTGCGCACATTTAATAGCATCACAATTATACAAACCAGTCTACTGGATACAAACAATTGATACTCTTATCGAAGCAGGTATAACGCATTTTTATGAATTAGGACCTAAGAATGTATTAGAAAAATTACTATCATCACATCCAAAAGCCTCTGAAATTGAGATTTTTTCTATAGATGATATATAAATTTTATAAAATCTTTAAAAAATTATTTGATATTTGAATATTATATGATATTATTTCTTAAGCCCGCTTGATGGAATGGTAGACATAGCAGACTTAAAATCTGTTGACTTCGCGGTCGTACTGGTTCGAGTCCGGTAGCGGGTATTTATTTTTGCTTTATATTGATTGATGTATGATTACTAGATTGCTAATGTATATAATCTGCTGAATGGCTAAAATATCATGAAGATATAGCATTAATGACTAAATATAGTACAGTGAAGATATAGCATGACACATCATCACAGCTCACATTATTTTGCATAA
>CAZLVD010000001.1:176985-182195 GCA_964563095.1 uncultured Rickettsiales bacterium | reverse complement strand
AATCACATAAATGCCTGACAGGACATTCTTCACAATTTGGTTTGAGCGCTTTACAGATATATTTTTACAGACATATCTATTGAGAAAATCATATTACACATCATCACAGCTCACATTATTTTGCATAAAATCACATAAATGCCTGACAGGACATTCTTCACAATTTGGTTTGAGCGCTTTACAAACATATCTACCATGTAGCACCATTGATTGAGCAGCTTCTAAAGCATATTTTTCTGGTACAATTTTTTGTAAGATTTTTTCAATATCTTCTGGACGCTTACCTATAGCCAAACCTGTTCTATTACATACCCTAAATACATGTGTATCTACAGGAAAAGCAACTTTGCCAAAAGCATGCAAAAGCATTACATTTGCTGTCTTTCTACCTACTCCAGGCAAACTCTCAAGAGCTTCCAAAGTATCCGGCACCTGACTATGATATTTCTCTATTAAAATCTCACTCAATTTAATCACATTTTTTGCTTTTGTCTTATACAATCCAATGGTTTTAATATACTCAAGTAACTTTGTTTCTCCTAATTCAATCATTTGCTCAGGAGTATGTACAATTTTAAATAGCTCTTTTGTAGCTTTATTAACTCCTTTATCTGTCATACGCGCAGATAATACCACGGCTACAAGTAAGGTATAGTGATTAATATGATCTAATTCTATATCTCCATTTGATTTTCTAATAATACTGAAAAATTCTTCAATGTACTTTGATTGCATAAGATTAGTATAGCAATATAAGAAGCTTAGAGTCAATTTAAAATCTTTTTAACATTGCACATAAATGAATATGGATGTAATTTATATGTCTTGTGGATTGCTGCTGCGATATGTCAGATCTACCGGTCTGTTATCTGTGATATGTTGCGATGTAATGATATGTATTTCTGCTATATACATAATCCTAGAGTATCAAAAGATTCTTATGATTCTAAATTGAAATTTCATACTTAGTAGTATCCTACTATATCCTGCTATATATTTATTCTTATCAGAATTGAATTAAATGTATATGATATACGATATACTATACACGATATACTTATCAATATTTACTATTATACGTTATACTTATAAGTACTTAAATAATTTCTTTGATTGAAAATAGTTCATTTGTTTAGATTAATTGTAAAAACAAAATAATTCAAACGGGAGCAACGGGACTCGAACCCACGACCTCCAGCGTGACAAGCTGGCGTTCTATCCAACTGAACTATACCCCCACATTGATATGTTACACGAAAACAAATGTATTTCAAGTGTAAATATCATATTATTGTTATTTTATTATATATAGATAGTTACTGAGCAAATATTTAAATGTATCCCATATTGCTTTTCATATTTTTTGCTATATCATCCTAATCATGATTGGTTTAAAACAAATTTTAATCATGCTATCTATAATACAGACAGTAAATGCTCAACGTTGCACTCATTGCAATGAGCTACATAGACTCTATCATAAATCTACATGTCCTAAAGCAAATGGTCGAGATAATGTAATAGTAAGAGAGACTATACAACAAAAGAATGATACATCCTGCAATTGCTCTATTATGTAATTTTTTAGTAGTTTTCATATATAATATTCTCAATAAAGTTATTTACTTATGAAGATTATGATTGAATATATGTTTAAATGCATATCCTATTGCTTTTCATATTTTTTGCTATATCATCCTAATCATGATTAGTTTAAAACAAATTTTAATCGTAATGCCATTAGTGCAGATATTTTCCCCGTCAACAGAGGAAGAAGAGCCAAAAAAACAGCGCCTTTTCCCTCTTTGTCCAAGATGCGGCCGTGGAATATGCAAGATGGGCTGCGAGGAAGAGAGTAAACCAAAACACGAACCTATACACATAAATTGCTCACTCATGTAATATTCATATTTCAAAAAATCTTTGTCAATTTTAGCTATACTATTATATATGATAATTACATCTAGTATTGTTGTATATTTTCCGTTATACTCTTTAGAGGTTTTAATGGAAATTAAAAAAGAATTTTTAGAAATAGCAAAGAGAGAGCGGCATTTAGTATCAGTGTTTTTATCTACAGGTGTAAAATTACAAGGAAATATTGTAAATTATGATAATGAAACATTGCAATTCTTATGTCCAAAAGATAATAACAGAATAGTAATTTTCTTACAGTATGTAACTACTATTTCATCTAAACAAGAACATGATACTAACCATAAACAAGAATCACATCCTAGATACGAACGGCAAATGTAATCTTTTTTAGAAAGACATTAGTCAACATAATGAATATTATATTCTTTGATAATATTATCAGCATATTTGATAAATGATTTTTCTATTTCTGCCGCATATTTATGTAAATGAGATTGCAAATCAGCTTTTTTCTTCAAAACATCTACTTCTATTTGTTTTCTAGCTTTATCTAAAAGAGCATTATATTTTAAATGCAACTGCTCTACTCTATCTTTAATTAAACGATCTAAATCTTCACTTTGCTCTATATAATCCGTTTCTATTTTATATATTTCATTTTTAATTGTCTGCAATTCTTGATTCATCGTATAAATATATTTTGCGCGTTCTGTAATAGAATATTCCGCTTTAGGTACAAAGAAAAATTTCATATACAGAAACATAATACCAAATGTGATGATAGTCCAGAATACTTGACAGGACATAATATGTGCAACAAACATATCTGCTAAATTCATGAAACACCCCTTATTAGAACATAAGAATCAATATTGCAATTACAAAAGATAATAATGCACATATTTCAATAAATGCTAATGCTACGAATGAAAAACCTTTCAAATCATCTTTAACAGCTGGATTTTTTGCTATACCATTTGCTATAGATGTAATTGCATTACTCAAACTATTAGCTACACCAAATAATGTCGTTCCAGCTAAAGCTGCCGCAAGATATTTTACTACTTGAATCAATTGTGTCTCCATTTTATAACCTCGATATCAAATTCTATACCTATTTATCAATAAAATCAATATCAAATATATATACAAATAATAATAATATGATACAATTACGCATGACGACTATTGAGCGTAATAAAATTGTACAAATTCCAGCTCAAAATATACGTAATTTTTGTATCGTGGCACATATTGATCATGGTAAAACTACCTTGGCCGATTGCTTAATACAATCATGTAAAACTATACATGAAGCTAAATTGCAATCACAATTCTTAGATAATTTAAGTGTTGAAAGAGAAAGAGGTATTACTGTTAAATCTCAAACGGTATGTCTTTTTTATGAATATAATAAACAAATATATATGCTGAATTTAATTGATACACCTGGACATGTAGATTTTCATTACGAAGTAACACGTACCTTGAAAGCTTGTGAAGGTTCTGTATTACTTATAGACTCTACGCAAGGTATTGAGGCGCAGACGGTATCGAATGCTAGTTATGCAATGCAAGCAAATTTAACAATAGTACCTGTATTTAATAAAATCGATATGCCTACATCAGATATAGAATCCACTACTCTACAGATGAATAATATTCTATGTATTGACGATGAGCCGTTACTGGTATCTGCTAAAAAACAAATTGGTATTAAAGAATTAATAGAAAATATTATTACACGTATATCTCCACCTGTAGCTAATCAGACAGCTCCATTAAAAGCATTATTGATTGACGCATGGTATGATGCATATTTTGGTATTGTGATACTTGTACGAATCATGGATGGAATTGTAAAACCACATGAACATATAGAATTCGCATCTAATAAAAAACGTTATAAGATTGAATCATTAGGTATTTTATCTCCAAGTAAAATTGAAATGGAACAGTTATATGCTGGGCAAATAGGATATATGATCATTAATATGAAAACATTAGCTGATTGTACCATCGGTGATACTTTATATAAAACCTCGCAACCTGTAGAGCCTATTGAAGGCTTTAAGAAAAGCATGCCTATAGTATTTTGTGGTATTTTCACTGTAGATCGCGATCAATATTTGCAATTAAGTAAAGCTTTAGAACGTTTACATATCAATGACTCTAGTTTTGTATATGATCCGATGCACTCTCCAGCTTTAGGTATGGGATTTAAATGTGGATTCTTAGGCATGTTACATATGGATGTCATTAAACAAAGACTGGATGATGAATTTGATCTAGATGTAATTATTACAGCTCCAAGCGTAAATTACAAAGTCTATCTAAAAACAGAAGAATGCGTTATGGTATCAACTCCATTACATATGCCACATGAAACAAAAATAGCTTATATCGAAGAGCCTATGGTAAGAGCTACTATATTATCGCAGCATGAGCATGTCGGGCATATTATACAATTATGTGTAGAAAAACGTGGCAATCAAATTGATCATAAAATTCTCAATAATCTAGTCATTACAACATGGAATATTCCTTTAAAAGAAATCATTTTCGATTTTCATGATTCATTAAAAAGCTTGAGTCATGGATACGCAAGCATGGATTATGAAATGATAGATTATATGAAAAGTGAGATAGTACCATTGAATATCATGATTAATGGTCAGTATATCGACGCATTAGCTACTATGATACATAAATCTCAAGCATATAGATATGGTAGACATGTATGCGATCAGTTAAAAGAAAATATTGATAGACAACAAGTGAAAATTCATATACAAGCCGCAATAGGCAATCATGTGATAGCCAGCGAGAGTATTAGTCCATTTAGAAAAGATGTAATTAAGGATTTGTACGGGGGAGATAGAACTCGTAAGGATAAATTATTGAAGAAACAGCTCAAAGGTAAAAGAAGAATGAGTGAAATTGCTGCTGGAAATGTACGTATTTCGCAAAAAGCCATCTGGAGTGTAATTAAAACTGAAATGAAATCGTAAAATATTGCACAATGATTAGCAAAATCAGAAAAGCACAATGAGCATAATATGACATGATAATACGATAATTTGTAGAAAAATTTACATGCTATGCAAAAATACAATCTTTTTTCAAAAGTATTATTTTTTTTAAATATCATGCTATTGCTTGTATTATATGAGACTAAAAATAATAATATTTTTCTATAATATGATCTATAGTCCAGAATCAACAATATCAGATGTTGTATCAGAGGTGCAAGCAGCATCAACAGCAAATATAATACCAGGATTATCTTATAATGCGAATACTATGCCGTATAATCAGCAAATATATGATGA
>CAZLVD010000001.1:122493-176885 GCA_964563095.1 uncultured Rickettsiales bacterium | reverse complement strand
CAGGATTATCTTATAATGCGAATACTATGCCGTATAATCAGCAAATATATGATGATCTTCTTATGTGCAATATTGACAAGGAATCTAAAGCAAATATAGAGAAAGATAACATATATTCTGCATCTTGTAGTGCAATATTACAGCAATATAACTCAGGATATAGACATTTTAACACGACTGATAGCTCACTACATAGCAATTATAATATGCCGTATCGTAACAAAAGTTTATTAGGTCTTTCAAAATCATATAATGATGCGTTATCTGACTATCGGATTATATTCATACGAATGCAGCAGTTGTTGTATGATTATCAGGTATTGAAGTCTTTAGTAAACAGTAATACAATCTCTCATAATACTCTCGCATTGTTAGATAGTCTTTCAGAAGAGATAAATGCATGTATAACACAAATACAGATATTTGATAATCAAATATCTATCTTATATGAAGTGGATTTATTAAAGAGAAAAATATACATATATAAAACTTTATATCGTATCATTGAACAGAAGTATATCAATTTCAACACTCTCTTTCTTAGCATGCAGCAGCAGCATCAGAGTGCATTGGAAGCATGACATTATACTAAAATATGTCAATGTTATATCATTATACTGATGTAGCTGAGATTATTAATATTGTTTATTCATGTACAGAGAGAGAGGGATTCGAACCCTCGGTACCTTTTACAGCACAATAGTTTTCGAGACTATCCCATTCAACCGCTCTGGCATCTCTCTAGTATTTATATTATACCAATAGATCAAATGAATACAATGTCTTAATTCTATACAAATATATTTAACGTCATAACGAGATATTTACTCACATACTATTCTATATTATAATATTGATATGGCTGGACATTCACATGCTCATAATGTAAAACATAAAAAAGACGCTGTAGACCAAAAACGCGCAAAAATGTTTACAAAAATGGCTAGAGATTTATCCATAGCAGCTAAACATGGCGGTATCAATCCTGATTTCAATCCTAGGCTAAAAACATGTTTAGAATACGCGCAATATATCAATTTTCCCAAAGAAAATATCAAACGTGCTTTAGAGAAAAGTCAAAATACTGATAATCATGAATATTTGCGTTACGAATGTTTTGCTGGATCTATATCCTTTATTATTTTAGCTTACTCAGATAATCGTAATCGTATAGCCTCTCAAATTAGAGCTGTTATTAAGCATATTAATGGAGATTTTGGAAAATGCTTATATTTATTTCAACATCTCAATAAATGCACATACAACAAATCTAAATCAGATCAAATACTATGTTGCGATATAGAACACATAGAAGAGGCTGATGATTTTTTGTATGTTTATTGTAAGCCAGAAGTGATCAAAGCATTAGAAAAAGAATGTGGAGAAGCATTATCTATAGATGAAATATATAAGGCGTATAATAACATTTCAGTAGCAAAAAATCATGATATATATAAAATATTAGCTGAATTAGATGAAATAGATGATGTTACCGAAATTTTTTGCAATATAGAATAATTTACTTTAATCCTATAAATACATATTTTACATCATCAGCACGTTCAGGATTTTCTATGATCAGATATTCAGAAGATTCAATTGTGAGACATGTTAAAACTTTAGCATTTGTTCCATTAACATTAATTATAATTATTTTATCGTTCTTTTGATTCATCATATCTTTGTATTCCTGACGTATCTTAATAATCGTTTGATATTGCACTACATTAAGATTCTCCTTAATTTCTACAGGCTTTTTGATATGAATTCTATGAGGAGCTATAATATAATCCATAGTGATATGAAAGCTTATCATCTGCTTTGCTAATAATTGTTTTATAGCAGCACAAGATTCAGAATTTTCTATCTTTTCTTGCATTTTCTTATATGTTACAGTTTTTATTTGATTAAAGATTGTAAGCATCTTGACAGAATGATAATAATATAATACGCTGAAGATTATACAACTGAAGATTAAGCTATATAAAGCTTTTAATTTTTTCATATTATATTCTACCTCTGCTCAATATTTTTCACAAGGATTTTAGTAAAAAAACATATACTGCTTTATAAAAAAATATGTTACAATACACCCATGTATAAAAGAAGTGACTTTGATATAGTAATTGGTATGGAATTTCATGCTCAGGCGAATTGTCTCACTAAATTATTTTCTCCAGCAAGCTCTAATTTTGATGATGAACCAGATACAAATGTAGCATTAACGGATGCAGGTATGCCAGGATGTTTGCCGATAGTAAATAAAGCTGCCATTTACAAAGGAGTACGTACAGCTCTGGCTTTTAATATGACTATCAATGAAATATGCGCATTTGATCGTAAGCATTATACATATCCTGATTTACCTTTAGGATATCAGATCACTCAGCAAAATTATCCACTAGGTTATGATGGATATATTGTATTAGATACTGGAAGTAAAATTCGTTTTGAAAGATTAAGTCTTGAATCAGATGCAGCAAAAAATATACATCATGGTGATTATACATATGTAGATTTAAACAGATGCGGTGTATGTTTAATGGAAATAGTTACAGCTCCAGATATTAGAAGTCCAGAAGAAATGATGATGACTTTTAGAAAAGTACGTAATATTTTACGTATTATCAAAACATCGAATGCAGATATGTTTAAAGGTGAGTTACGTGCGGATGTCAATCTGTCAATTAATCTTAAAGGACAACCTTATGGTGAACGTGTAGAGATTAAGAATATTAATTCAGTACAATATGCTTATCAAGCTCTTGAGTATGAAATTGCCAGACATATAGATTTAATCAATAAAGGTGAAGCTATTGTACGTGAAACTAGAACTTTTGACCCAAATACAGGTACTACCAAATCTATGAGAAATAAAGAACAAGCTGCAGATTATAGATTCTTCGCAGAAGCAAATATACCTGTTGTAAAAATTGATAGAGAGTATGTGGAGCAAGTTAGAAGTGAATTACCGGAATTATTAGACGATATTATCACTCGCTGGTCAGAATTAGGTATTTCTCGTGATAATAGCTCATTATTAGCTCAAGAATCTGAAACAATTGAGTTTTTAAATGAATGTATTAATCAATTAAATTTAGCTAATGTAAAAGCATATGATACATGTGCGATTTTAATTTCACAAGAACTCTTTGGAATGTGTAATAGTTCTAATATTGCTTTTGCAGATATCAAAATTACACCTCATAATTTAGCGCAACTTGTAATAAATCTTACTCATGAAACAATTTCTGGTAAACAGGCTAAAGATGTAATTAAAGAAATGTTTGATACAGGTACAGATTGCAATATGATTATTAAAGACAAGAATTTAAAGCAAATTACAGATCCAAATGAATTAACAATAGCAATTACAGATGTGATGCAGAAAAATCCTGATGTAGTGCAACGATATTTAGCTGGTAATAATAAATTATTAGGATTTTTTGTAGGTCAAGTGATGCTTGCGACAGATAACAAAGCAAATCCAAAATTATTAAATGAATTATTAATACAATTATTAAAATAAATATACTGTGAATAGTTTTTATATATTATGTGAGAGTATTCTAGCAAATTTCCATATGCAACCATATTTCTATTATCCATATTTAAATCATGAGATTAAATCCATGAGAGTTTTACTATATATCTTTAGTAAATATATAAATTTATATCTGATATTTTCTCTATTGAAATCTTGCAATCATATGGCAAATGTGATACTATTTTGTAACGGGGTTTGGCGCAGTTTGGTAGCGCGTCTGCTTTGGGAGCAGAAGGTCATAAGTTCAAGTCTTATAACCCCGATTTTCTGTATTTGCATGAAAATATATGTTGTTTTTCTATAGGTCTGTATTTGCATGAAAATATATGTTGTTTTTCTATAGGTCTGTATTTGCATGAAAATATATGTTGTTTTTCTATAGATCTGTATTTGCATGAAAATATATGTTGCACACATATGAAAAATTTCTACAACGAATCGATAATAATACATATAGCAATGTCAGGAATTATACATGAGTTACTGATCATGAGTTAAAATTTTCATTATCATTCCAGTATTATTGTGAGCAAATCATATTTCCTCAATTAGCAACAATAAATATCATCGCTACTAACAACAAATATCAGCACTACATTGATCAATATCAGCACTACATTGATCAATATATTATCATCATGCAAATATTTATATTATTAGATATCTGTCAAGTCAATTTTGAGAAATTGTACTAGATTATCAATCAAATATCTATGCTATATTATATCAGAATGAATAATTACATACACTTACTGTCATAGATGCTAAAAGATATTGCAAATACTGAGATTGCAAAGTAAGATATTTAAATTAATAATTTTACTGTGCTTTTGCTGGCCATTTTTCTGTCATAATTCTATTAATATATGCAAGTAATATATCTTGAATAATCTGATGTTTAAAAAATTCACGATATTGCAATTCATCATTTGCTCTCAATTCATTATAATCAATACTTTCTAAAAACACTCTATATAGCTTTCCATTTGTATAAATAATTTTGGAATTTGATTTATCATTGTCTAACTGAAATGCAGTTCTACCTATATCTAACTTAGTATCTATTTCTTTAGTACCAGCTGGTATTACAGAATAAGGTACAATATCTATCAAATTAAACATCATCTTTTTTTCATTGTTATAAATCAATTCATCAATATGCTTATTACAATATTCCTTCATTTTATTCTCTTGAGTAAGCTTGATTACATCTTCTCGGATATTATCTAATTGATCGACCTCACTCTTCTTATATTCTGTAAATTTAAAGAAATAAATTACTCCATTATGCTCATAACTCATTAATCCTTTATATTTCTCTCCATAATGAGCATGTTTTTTGATGAACGTTGTTACTTCTTTAGCTAATACATCTGCAGTATGTAATTCATCTTCAGTAAGCGTGATATTGATCACTTTAGATCCCACTAATCTAGATATATCTGACATAGTCATGTTATCTAAACCACGTCTACCCTGTCCATCTTGTAATTTCATTCTGATTTCTTTAGCATTCTGATAATGGACTAATTCGATTTTTGCAGTACGCTTTGTTTTAAATTTATGTTGATTTTCTAAATATGTTTTCAGTATATCAGATTCTGTTATTTCAAGAGTAGGAATATTTTCAGCACTTATCTCTCTCACAAGAACTGTTCTATTTTGCTTACATGTCTTAACCAAATGATCTATATATTTACCCATACCATTAATAGCATACTTAGATAAATGATTGATTATATCAGCGATTACTTTAGCAGACAAAGATTCTCTCACATATTCTCTATACATTTCATCAGTTAAACTATGAGTTTGTAGAAATTTTTCATATTCTTCTGCATCAAAATGTTCATTGATATTAAATTTATCATTTTTCATAATAGCATTAGTCACATCTTCATCTATCACTTGTAGTCCAAAACCGTTTAATTTAAGTTTTTTATTAAAATTGAAAAAAGGAATTGTTCTTAACAAAGGATTTGTACTGTTAGCTGCCTCTTCAGTTAATAACATAAGCATATCTTGATATAAATCATATTCAGGCATACCATCCAATTTAGAATATAAATCATATTTTTGTCTAGATACTGATACATGTTCACTAAGAGCTATTGAATCATCTTGTTTAAAAATATAAGGTAAACAAAGTACAGCCAATAAAACTGCTGACATAGACCAAGAAACATTTTTCTTCATGCTCAAATTATAACATAAGTTTTTTCAGTAGCAATGAATTTTTACAACAATTATTGATAATATTGAATAATAAACTGCAATAATATAGTAAGTTTTGATATTATAATATAATTTTCATATACTCTATTTTAAATTTACAGATTTATAATATTCTTATTTCAAATTAACTTTATCTGTTTTAAAATTCATCACTTCATCAACTACACCATAGTTTTTTGCAGCTTCAGCATATAATATATAATCACGCTCTGTATGTTCGGCTAAGATTTCACGAGATTGACCTGTATGCTTAACTAATATATTTAGAAGTTTATCTTTCATAGATAAAATATCCTGGAAATGTATACCCATGTCAGTGACTTGACCTTGTAATCCACCCCATGGTTGATGTAATAATACTCTGGAATTTGGTAATACACTACGACATCCTTTTGTACCGGCTACTAATAAAATTGCACCCATGGAACATGCTTGACCCATACATACAGTTCTAATTTCGCAAGGACTATTTTGCATCATATCATAGATAGCTAAGCCAGCTATAACATCTCCTCCTGGAGAATTGATCATTAATTGTATAGGATCGTTATTTTCATACTGTAATACTAAAATTTGCGCACAAATAGTTGTAGCAGTAGCCTGTGTAATTTCCCCGCTTAAAATAATGACACGATGACGTAAAAGATGTGAAAATAAATCTGAAACACGCTCTCCTCTAGCTGTATATTCTGAAATGTAAGGTATGTAAGTATTCGACATATGCTATTATACATTTTTTTATAGAATGTACAGCTGTTTCTGTTAACAAATTATGAAATAAACAATGAAAATACAATATATGTACATATATTTTACTATCATGCAAAAGTTTTATATATTTTACTATCATGTAAAAGTTTTTCTATCATTTTATACAGCTCGAATATATATCATCATTGATTAAGTGCAGATATATCGCGATTATACATGTATGTCTTAAGTAAGAATTTTATATTTATGTGAATGATTGGATGTTATTGAAGAATAATAGTTCTTGCAAAACATTATTTGATCAGTTACTAATACTCATTGATTTAAACTTGCAATAATTTTTGCATTTTATCTGTCATTTTTTCAAAAGTTTTAATCATTTCAGTCATTGTTAATTCATGCTCTTTTTTAGTTACCTTGGAATAAATATCTTTCAAAAGTTTTTCATGATATAACTGATTGATTAAACGATTTCTAGCATTTGTCTCTTTTGTATAGAATTCAATAGCATTCTCTAATCCACCAGGGAAATTTGCCGCTTGCATTGCAATTGCATGATCTAATTCAGTCTGTAATACATTTATCTTATTCTCACGTCCATACTTAGCCAAGAATAATCTCTGTTTTGCTTCTGAAATAATCATAGGATATACTTTATCCATCCATTGATCATATGTACAGCCTAATTCTTTTTCCATAATAGGATCTATTTGAGCTTTTTGACCAATTGTTACTGGATATTCTAACTGAATTCTTAAATGATTGGCTAAAAATTCTACATATTGATAAATAATTGAATCTAATGTAGCTTCTGGCAATTGTATATCTAATTGATCACTCAATTTTTGCAACATATGATGTCTGCCTACTAACTCAGCTAACTTTTCACCCTCTAATTTAATATGATGAGCCATCTTTTCACGACATTCTTCTAATGTATTTACATCAAAAGCTTTAAACATATCCGCATCTTGCTTGTACAGCTCTGCTCCTTGAATATTCTTAATAGTAATTATAGCTTGAATAACACTGCCAGCTACATTTTTATCAGGAAAATCTTCAGAGATCTTTAATACTTGTGTATAAGTTTCTCCAACATTCTTGCCAACGATAGAATCTTCTAATTCCTTCGCTAATTTACCAGAACCTACCATTAATGTAATATCATTCATAGCATCTGAAGTACCTTTCATAACTAAATCAAGAGTAACGATATCACCCATTTGAGCAGCTCTAATAATTGCCAATGGAACAGGTTTATAATTACGTTCACACCATTCTTTCAAAGCTTTATCAATATCAGATTCTTCTACTTTGATAGCACTATGTTCAATCTTTATTGATGCTAAATCTACCTCTGGAATTGAAGGCTCTATATCAATCTTAAATACACATTCAATATCATGATCTTCAGTTAATTTGCTTAAATTCAAATATTTTGGTTCTGAAATAAATGTAACTTGATAATGTCTGGATAAAATACCTAATACATTTTGTAATTGTTGTACAATAACATATTCAGCAACTGTCTTAAAATGACCATTATGACGAGCAAAAAGATTTGCATAATATTGCTTTACAGCTATGATAGAAGCACGTCCAGGAGCAAATCCATTAATATGTGGTTTTTCCTGTGAATAACGTTGAGTAATATATTGATTAATAGCTCTTGAAATGAATCCTTTAGCTAATACAATAGCATACGTATAAGATAAGCCTGTTACAGATTGTAATTCAGCTTTTATATCTGCTACAGTAGCATGCTCTGGCTTAGCAATTATTTTACCATGATCATCAAAATAACATTCTGTTATTTTATGTAACAAAGCATGAGTTGATATTGCTGCAGATGTTTTTGTAGTAGTTTTTGTTACTTTCTTAGTATCTACTGCATGCTTATCATGATGATGATTGCAATGCTCGCCATGAACATGATCCGGATGATCATCTATACATTCTGGATTCTCTGTATGCTTTGCTTTCGCAGCGACTTCTTTTTCTTTCGCAGCGACTTCTTTTTCCTTTGTAGCTTTTACTTTAATCGTTGATTCTACTTTCGCGTCAGATACTTTTTTAGTAGTAGCTTTTGCAGTAGTTTTTGCTACTTTTTCTGTTTCTTGTAATTTTTTATCATTTTTTGTAGCCATATTATATCTCCAGATATATGATACTACGTCATCTACACCTATACAAGCTATTTTATCTGTATTTTATACTGAGTATTCACATATTATTAATAATATATGTCTCTGATGCATAATATTTTTATTTATAGACATAATTAATCTATATCAATAGTCATATGAAAAATAAATTTTACATTTGTTTGAATCGTTCGTAGGCTTTTTCCCAATTTAAATGCTCTACTAAAGCTTTTATATGTGCAGATCTATTGTTTTGATAATCTAAATAATACGAATGCTCCCATACATCAAGTACTAATAATGGATGATATTGTGGAAAATCAGCATTAGATGTAGATTCAATGTGTATTGTATTATTTTTATCCATAGTAATCCATACCCATCCACTACCAAACAATCCAACGCAATTCGCATGTATTTTATCTAAAAAATTTTGCACTGTTTCAAACGTTTTACATATAATCTCCTGTAATGTATCTTGTATATTTTGACACTTGACAGGAGTAAGACTCTCCCAATAAAACTCATGATGATGATGCTGCGCTGCATTATTCCAAATAACTTTATTATCAGTATAATTCGCTAAAATATCAGATAATTTAAAATTATCTCTTCCAAGTAATGTAATTAATTTATCTACATAACCTTTGTGATGTTTATCATAATGAAATTTTAATGTCTTTTCTGATATCACTGGCTCTAATGCATTGTACGCATAAGGTAATGGTTTTAACTGAATCATATGAGTAGTATATTATGTTTTGATCTCATCACAAGTATACAAGTATGATGTATGATTTTAATCATATACATATTTTTATGATTTTAATGTTTATTGACATGCGAGGATGTATTATTTTTTATATGACTGTATTGTTTTTGAGTATTGTATATCATGACTGGAAATAATGCACCTATTATCATAGAGAAAACAGTGAGACTTATTAAGCAATCAGCTGTATGCGCAGGTATAATAGAATACGCGGACATTTTTTCTATTAATACAAATGAAAATTCGCTTAATTGAGACAATAGAGCTCCTATCAATACAGAATTTTTCATACTCACTCCAATTATATTAAAGCTTACTACATGCATAATCATTTTAATAAATAGAACAATACTCACTAATAATGATAATCCCCATATATTTGTAATAAAATAAGTTATAGAAATTCTCATTCCAATCATAAAGAAAAATAACATCATTAAGAAATCTTGCATGGATAATAGAGGATCTAAGAAGATATGTCTATCATATATATTTCCTAAAATGATACCTAAGATAAATGAACCATATGAAGCTGATAATGACAAGTATTCTGCTCCACATACAGCTATCAAACATCCTGTAATTAGAGTCAATATCATAATTTCTGTTTTATTGAAAAACTCTGGAAATGGCAATGATAAAACTGGTTTTTTCCTATAACTCAAACCTAAAATACATAAAAATAAAAGCACAATAGCTACAAATACTCTCAATCCTATCATAACAGGAGACATACTGCTATTTAAACTTTCTAAAATAACTGAGATAGGCACAATACTCAGATCTTGAACAATCAATAAACTTAATACAGTAGCACCGATCTTATGTTTTGTTAAAGACATGTTAGACAATACATTCACTACTATAGCTGTACTGCTCAATAATAGATTCGATCCGTATGAAAAAGCTATTGGAAATGATAAATCAAAAAAACCTGTTAATAATATCATAGCAATGGTCACGATTATAATTTGCAATAAAAATACACTCAATATTAACATCCATGTTTTTTTCAAATACTCTAAATCTAATTCTAATCCAACAATAAATAATAATAATATCATAATACCTTCACTGGCCATAGACATAATATCAGGATCCAATTCAAGATTACATAAATATTTTAAAGTCACACCCATAATTATATAAGCTAAAAATAATGGCTGCCCATATTGCTTAATATTAAATAATAATACTAGACTACATAAAGCAAAAATAATAGTATATAATACAAATTCCATAACTGTATTATCTCATTTTTAGATACTTTTAGCAATCTA
Source organism: uncultured Rickettsiales bacterium (assembly GCA_964563095.1). Taxonomy (GTDB): domain Bacteria; phylum Pseudomonadota; class Alphaproteobacteria; order CAJXXZ01; family CAZLVD01; genus CAZLVD01. The sequence goes on along the minus strand of CAZLVD010000001.1, from coordinate 166,196 downwards.
TTCTGTAAACATTCGTAACTAATTACATCTGTGACTCTTGTTTAATCAAATCTTCTATAATTTTTTGTAAAACTTGCTGCATCTCTATGATTTTTGGAGCATATTTAGAATGCGCATATTCATGTAAAAAAACTTCACAATGTTGTAAAATAACTATAGGTTCATCTCTGTAATTATTATACATATAGACTATCTGAGCAAAATTAGACTCGGATAAAATATTATCGATGGAGAGTAATATATTTTGTAGACAATTTCTAGTTCTATCATCTAGATTCGACTCACCTACAATATTTAAGAATGACATTAAAACTCTTTTAGAATCTGTTAATAATTTCATATCATTGTTATTTTGTCCCATATCATATAACAATCTACCCCATGAGAATATCAATCTACCTTGATTAAATGAAGGGTCTTTTAATAACTGTAGACTTCCAAACATATCTTTCGCTTCTTGATATAACTGTTTACTGATGTAAATATCTAAAGCTCTGTCTATATACTCATTATTTAATGTCTCTAACCATAATTCTATATAAAGCGATGCAGCATGTACTGGATCGTTATGAATACACATGTCTATTTCTATTAATTTTTTCTGATTTTCAATATTCTGTATTTTAGCATGAATATTATTTGATTGCTGATCTAATGAGGTATTTTCTATAGCATATATATAAGAGAATAGAAGTATAATATATAACATATCTAATAATAATCGATTTATGATTTGAATACAACATCTCATTTAGCTATCATTGCAGTAACCTTTAAGCAATATAGCAACAATTTTTCTAAATAAATCATGTTTTCTGATATATATACTTCACAAAGGTAGCTTTTTTCTTTATGATATTTATATGCAGAATCTTAAAGAAATCCTTGATAATAGTTTATTATTAATCGAGTCACCTGGTAAAATTAAGATTTTTGAAAAATATATTGGGAAAATTAGTAAAACTTGTACAATTTTATCTAGTTATGGTCATATTTGTAATTTAAAGCCAGAAAAAAGCTCAGTGGATGTCCAGAATCATTTTAAAATGACATGGGAAAATACAGTTCAATCTAAAAAAGCATTACCGGCTATTCTCGAGGAGGCTAAAAAAGCTAAGCATATTATAATAGCTACGGACCCAGATCGTGAAGGTGAAGCTATTGGTTGGCATATTGTAAATTATTTAAAGAAACAAAAGATATCTAAGCCTATTTATAGAGTATTATTTCATGCTCTTACTCAAGCTGATATTTATAAAGCACTTGAATCTCCATCAGAAATGAGACAGGATCTTATAGATGCATATTTGGCTAGATTGAGTCTAGATTTTTTAGTAGGTTTTAATATCTCGCCTTTACTATGGCGTAAATTACCAGGCTGTTCTTCAGCAGGTCGCGTACAATCTACAGCTTTACGTAATATTATTGAATTGGAATATAAAATCGTACAATTTAAATCTCAAACATATTTTCATATATTGTCAAAATTTATAGCAGAACAGATGCATACAAAAGAAGCTTTAGATAGCAAACTCATATCATTTCCTTATGCGAAAATCAATGGATATTGTGTATATCATACAGAAGCTCAAGTAAAGTATATATTACAAATATGTCACAATGCCAAATACGTTATATCAGATATTTATAAAACGGAACGTAACAAACATAGTCCAGCTCCATTCATTACCTCTACACTGCAGCAAGATGCATCGTCTAAATTAAAACTATCCCCAAAACAAACAATGCAAATAGCTCAGAAATTATACGAAGGCGTCAGGATTAATGGAGAATTGCTTGGTTTGATTACTTATATGCGTACAGATAATGTAAAAATGTCTGAGACAGCATTAGAGAATTGTAGAGATTATATCAGCAAACATCATTCAAGTTTATTATCTCCTAAGATCAAACAATATAAGAATAATGCCAAAAATACACAAGAAGCTCATGAATGTATTAGACCAACTGATTTTAATTTAACACCTGAGCAGATTAAAAATGATGTGACCTATGACATGTATGCTTTATATTCATTAATATGGAAGCGAGCTGTAGCTTCACAAATGAAAGATGCTACTTATGAAGATAATATTGTAGAAATATCATCAGATATGTTTTCTACATCTGAATTATCGAAAGTTGCTGAAATATTAAAAACTTCTATTGATATCAAAGAGGAAAATCAAGAACATGATGAGTCTGATAATAAGAAAAATAAGCAGATTGCCGACAATAATGCAATAGTTTTTCAAACCAAACATACAGTATTGACTTTTGCAGGATGGTTATCAATTTATAACGTTGATACATTAGCTGAACAAGCACATACTCATGATGCCACTTTGGGTATTCAACAAAATATGTCCTTATTAAATATCGAATATGAAGCAAAACATACCACTCCTCCTGCTAGATATACCGCAGCTAGTTTAATAGCTCGTATGGAAAAGTTAGGTATTGGACGCCCGGGTACATATACAAATATGATAGATATACTTATTACTCGTGAATATATAAATAAAATAGATGGATATTTAAAACCTACGCAAAAAAGCTGGTTTTTAATAGCATTTCTAGAGCAATTTTTTACCAATTATATACAATATGATTTTACAGCAGATATGGAAGAAAAATTAGATCAGATAGCTCAAGGACAATTGAATTGGCTCAATACTATGCAAAATTTCTGGCAAAAGTTTGAAGTCGAAGTAGAACAAGCGGCTAAAAGCAAATATGAAGATATGCAGCCGTTTATAGCAAATCTTTGGCATAATTATTTCTTTAAAAGTACAGATACATGTCAAAAATGTCAGTCTAAGGCTGTTGTACGTTTTTGGAAAGGTAATGGATTTCTAGCATGTTCAAACTATCCAGCTTGCGATTGGACCTCTTCTATAGAAGCAACTCAAACTCAATCTCTAGGTATAGATCCTGTAACGGCACAAAAAATCTCAATATTCACTGATCAATACAATAATACATATCTTCAATGGGCCTCAAATGATAAAAATCCATCATCTGCTGTAAAAATTCCTATAAATTTAAAAGATGAATTTAGTCCTGAGAATTTTACTATTGACAAAGCTCTCAAACTTAAATCAATGCCATTGTTGCTTGGTAAACATCCTGATACAGATAATGATATATTGCTTGGTATAGGAAAATTCGGTCCTTATATTAAATATGATGGCAAATTTACTTCAATCAAATCTAATCCGCTTACATTTACATTACAAGATGCTATAAAATTATTAGCTAAACCAGTCAGAGTTAAAAGAGCTGCTAAAAGCACAGATGTTCAAACATCCCTTGAGACTGTAAAGAAAAAAACTACAACAGTACGTGCAAAGACTGTCTCTAGAGCTAAAAAAGAGATGTAGTATAATATTGCTGTTTAAATTAATGAATAGATCGGATTTATATAGATCATAATATTTTAATATTGATAATACGAATACTAAAAAATTAATGTTCTTTTGCTTTCTTCTGTTTTATAATTTATAATTCTTTCTGCATGACTTTTACAACTCTTCTAATGATGTTTTCTTTTGTATCAAATGTAATGATCTAAAATTTCCTATCGCACTTATAATTCTTTCTATGCACTGTCATTAACTATTAGATTAAAAGTGGTACAAGTATATAAAATTATCTCTTTTGTTTCTTAGCACCGTAAACTGATCTACCATTTTTTCTAGCATTTACACCAGAACAGCTCAATGCACCGCGTACTATACGACATTTTACACCAGGCAAGTCTTTAGGTCCGCCGCCCTGAATTAATACTACAGAATGCTCAGCCAAATCATGTTTTTCACCAGGAATATAAGCTAACACTTCTCTACCATTGCTTAATCTCACCTTGGCAATTTTTCTTTTAGCTGAGTTAGGCTTTTTTGGTGTAGTTGTTGTAACTTTAATACATACGCCACGTTTTTGAGGACAACCTTCCATAAAAGGCACATCAGCTCTTCTTGATTTAGGCGCTCTTGGTTTTCTTAGTAAATAATTTACTGTCATACTCAGATATAGTAGCAAATTCAACAAATAATATCAAGCTTTATCTTTATTAAAATTATTATCTAACAAAGCATATAGCGGACTTGTCTCAAAAATACCATGTATGTGTTCCAAAATGATACAATATTCAATTTGCTTACATTCTTTCATATGTATAATAAACATATGTAATATCATTAAACTTTGTAATAATGCTAAATCATGTCTGAAGAAAAACTTTTTTAGCTGTATATCGCAATTTAAACCATGCAAAATATGTATAGCTTTATAGATAAATAAATATATCTCATATGAAATATCGGAACTGCATATATTACCTTGTCTTTGATTGAGTATATTATAACCTGCAGATGTAATATAATGAATATGATTCAAATACGTATAACTCATCAGAATATGTGATTTTAACTGCATCCTATACTGCTGCGAGCACTGTTGATGTTGATGTAACTGCTCACATGATAAGACTGAATGATGTTGCTGCGAGCTCTGCACTGTTGATTGTCTCATCAATTCTCCTACAATACTCGCAGGCTTACAAGCAAATAAATTATTCTGCGGATCTATTAAAAACGCTATTTTATACAGTAATGTTTTATCATTAATAATATTCTTCTGTATGCAATTTGTCTCAATAAGAGATAGGATAACATCAGCATGAATTAATATACTTAATGCTGTACTATTTAATAAAATTGATACTTCACTTCGTAATATATCTCTATTATATTGAATCAATTCGCTGATATGATTCCAATACGAGAATCTTGAATACTCATGAGTCATATGTAATTGTATAATGCTAGCTACTCTTCTATATGACTCTTTATTCATATTTAGATTAAATACAGTCTGAAATTTATATAATAATACATCTACCTCGGTAAGACGATGTATGATATTATCAGAATTACCGGTAGGCATAGCACGCTCTTGAGATATGCCAGTCTGCGAAGAAGTGAGCTCTGAAGGACTATATATAGATATAAAGTATATCAATATTTTATTCAGCATATTGAAATTATAATCAGAAATAGTTTTAATCTGCTAAATAACCTAATTTAATCTTCAAAATGCCCTAATTTTTTTAATTTTTTATAAATATCATTGGAATTTTGCAATTCAGCATGAGTGCCATCTCCAGCAATCTGACCTTTATCAAATACAAGAATTCTATCAACATTCTTAATTGTAGAGAATCTATGAGCAATTATTAATAATGTATGATCTTTCAATGTCTCCATAATCTCTTTGCATATTATATTTTCATTTACTAAATCTAATTGACTTGTAAATTCATCAAAAATTACAATAGGTGTTTGCATAAGAATCGTACGAGCTATAGCTAATCTTTGTTTCTGACCACCTGATAATGATGCACCATTTTCTACAATTATCGTATCATATCCATATTCTGTAGATGTAATAAAATCATGAGCTTGAGCTAATTTTGCAGCACGAACAATCTCTTCCATGGTAGCATTAGGATTACCGTATGTAAGATTTTCTTTAATAGTTCTATTAAATAACAAAGATTGCTGTGAAATTATTGATACATTTTGATATAATTCTTTTTTCGACATATCATGCGTGTTTCTGCCATATAATAAAATATCACCAGTATAATCATCATATAGATCTAATATAAGATTTGTAAAAGTAGTCTTACCACCTCCTGAATGCCCTATAATACCAATTTTTTCACCTTCTTTAATTTTAATATTTAAATTAGTAAATAAGTTTGATTGTGTTTTATGTCCAAAGCTAATATTGTTAAATTCTAATATGCATTCTTGAGCTGGCGCTGTAGCGTACAATGGCTTCTGCGCGTTAAGTACATTCGCATTCTGTAGCACTCTATTATTGACTATAGAGTCAGTATGAGCATGATTATCTTTTCCTTTTATAGTAATCATATTCTCTACAATCATATCATCTTGATAATCTACAATACTATTTGCAGACTTTTCATTGGTTTTATCATTAATAGCTACATTGCAATCATATAACTCATCGAATATCTTGTATGCATTTTGTAATTTACCTAATTGACCATTTAATTTTTGTATACTTATAGTCACTTGCCATAATCTAGATGATAGTATAAAGACAATATTATAGAAACAAAACATATCATCTATAGTGACCAAACCTAATGTATAGTCAAAACTAAACCATCTAGCGCTGATATATGTTATTATTATAAATCCTACATTATATAGACTGAAAATAGTATAATACATCCATTCAAGTTTTCTTTCAATTACTCTATTATGCTCTGCTAATGATTCAAGATATGTTTTTTCATTAGCATGTCCATTAAATAATTGTACCAATAAAATATTATGAGCAATATCTGTTACTACACCATTCAATTTAGCTTCATTTTCAAATACTTCCATCGTTTTTCTATATACCATCTTTGAAGTGGCTATAGATAATAATATAAAAATAATACACCAAGAGCCAATAGATATCATATATTTTGTTGGTAATACAGTTAAGCTAAACGTAGCACCGATTATTAATACTAATGAGACAAAGAGTTCATCGAAAATACATGTATATAATTGACATACAGCTGAAGATATATCTGCGCAATATTTTGTCAACTGACCTGTATTATGTTGTAAATAATATGTATATTTATGAGCTAAAAATGCTTCGAAACTGGCAATATATACATTTCTTTTTAATGTAGGTAATAAATCTACCCAAATGACATAATGATATATTCTGTAAGCTATAGCTACAGCAAGTAACCAATAAATAATATGATATAATGCTGAAAAATCTCTCGTAATAGTCTTTAATGCACATAATAAACGTGGGCTATATGTTAGAAACGCAATGTATAATATAACTGTACTTATATGTAACAATATATTCCATTTGAATTTTAAGAAGTGCCCGATTATAAATCGTTGTAACGTATCATTTTTCGACATAAAAACATCCTAATCTAATTTTAGCAAACATATATTAAATTATCAATAATAAGTATATGATTTTATTCAATTGATAATTCTTGACGTAAAATGACATGCTCAACATAATTCATACCCAAAAACATATTCACTGTATCTTTTATACGCTGATGCTGATATTGTATTGTCATTGCAAAACCTGGATGTACAGTAATAGTCAATGTATTATGCTTCAAATTCAGCTTTTCAGGTTTAGTAATCTGAGATATTTCTGACATAATTTCTGCCCAATATTGAATTAGTTTAAATAAAAGCATATCCTCTTTGCTAATATCTTTGTGTAATTTCGATAAAATAGCATCGTATAATGTCTTATATTTCATATAATTAGTATATAGTAGCACTATAATACACTAAACATATTCATTGCAAATATGCATCATCATCAATTCATACTCTTGTCTTATAAAAAGTCTTCTGATACATAAATGATAGTTGTTGTTTCACGTCGTCAGCTAATGAATATAATTACTAATCAATGTAAACAAACTTTTTAGGAGATATTATGAATCAATCTATAGATTTAAAATCAGATTTATTAGAATATTTAGAACAGAATGGATTTATTACCCCTGATCAGAGTCATATTATAAAGCTCGCAACAATAAATACTAATAATACCATTGAGCAATTACTAGTCACTATGAATTTCATAGCTTCTAGTACTCTCATGCAAATTCTAAGTCAAAAAGATAATATAAAAACTGTGGATATAAAATTTGTTGATATAAAGACTAATATAGCTCGCAAGTTGAATAAAGAATATTGTATCAAAAATAATCTGTTAGCGTTTGATATCGAAGATAATACTATATCTATTGCTATAGCTCAACAATTAGAATTACATATTAAGGATCAACTAAAGCAGAATTTTCCAGGCAAACAAATTATTTACATGCTCACTAATCAACAACAATTACTTGAAGTAATCGAAGATACTTTTTCTGAACACAAAACAATTATTCATTGGATGCAAATACTTGATCAGCAGTATAGTATTGATGAAAGTTTTGCTATGAATATTTTATCCGCTTTACTTACTGATTGTGTCAAGAAACGCGCGAGTGATATACATTTTGAACCTGAAGAATTTTTTGTGAGAATTAGAGTGCGTATTGATGGAGTATTAAGTCAATTATGTCTGATACCTAAAGATAAATGGAAAAATCTCTGTGTTCGTATTAAAGTGCTAGCAAATATGGATATTTCTCATACACTCTCTTCTCAAGATGGACATTTTAGTATGCAAATCTTTGGAAAGACTATTGATATGCGTATTTCTACTCATCCTGTTGTATATGGTGAAAATACAGTCATTAGAATTTTAGATAAACAGAAAGCATTAATGTCTTTAGATAAACTTGGTTATACAAATCATGATATGGAGCAGCTAAATAGCATTATTCAACATACGCATGGGATTTTTATCGTTACAGGTCCTACAGGAGCAGGTAAAAGTACATTAATGTGTGGAATGTTACTGAAAATGCATAAAGCTGATGTAAGTATTACAACTATTGAAGATCCTGTTGAGTATTCAATACCATACTTTAGGCAAACAGATCTACATCAATATAAACAAATGACTATAGCATCTGCAGCACGATCAATATTGAGACAAGATCCGGATATTATATCTATTAGCGAAATACGTGATAATGAAACCGCGAATATAGCTATGCGAGCTGCTATGACAGGTAGATTAGTATTAACTACATTACATACTAGCGATATATTTGGTGTATTTGATCGTATGGAAGATATGGGGATAAATAAAAATCTACTCTCGTCTCATTTAACAGGTATCGTGAATCAGCGTTTAGTACGAAGATTGTGCGATAAATGTAAAAAGCTGAGAGAAACAACAGATATTGAGAAAAATATTTTAGGATATAGATGTGAGAAAATTTGCGATGCTGTGGGATGTGAGACTTGTAGATATACAGGGTATAACGGACGTATGGCTGTAGCTCAAATTCTCAATATCAATCATGAAATTAGAGATATTTTGGTCAAGCATGATATTCATACAGCGTCTCAAATTTTATACAACAAAGGTTATGTCAATCCATTAGATGATGCTATGAAACATAAAATCATTACTATGGAAACAAGTCTTGATGAAGTGAATCGTATACATTTATTAATATAAATAACAAATGTATAGATTATTTTATTTAACTTACAGCTTTAGAGTTTTTTATTGCTGCAACACTATAATCAATATAAAGATGTAAGTTTAATAAAAGAATATTGTGTATTTTTTTTAATTAAAATAACAATTTTTAAAACAAAATCATGTAGAAGAAAGAGGAGTAAAAATGTTTTTCAAATATGAAGCTATAGATCACTTAGGTAAAAAACACGCAGGATATATAGAAGCTCAATCAGAAGAATCAGTAAAGAAATCTTTGATCAATCAATCTTTGTATGTATTGACAGTAAAAAAAGCTTTCACATCATCTTTTGGCACGACTCATTTATCACATGCAGAAATAGCTACTTGGTGTAATTCACTTTCTCAATTGTTACAATCCGGATTGGAATTATCTATAGCTTTAGATATTATGTCAAAAAGTATCAATAATAAAATCGCACATGTATCTAGATTATTAAAACATAGATTAGATATGGGTGATCAATTATCGCAAGCATTTTCAGAAAGTAATATCTGCCAAGATCGTATTTTTGTGAATACTATAGCCCTGTCTGAAAAAACAGGTAATCTAACGGCTGCATTCGGATTCTTACGCTCGCATTATGATTTTCTGTTGAATTTTAAAGCAAAATGTAAAGCTGCTCTATATTATCCAATTGTTACATTAACTCTAGCAATACCTATGATAATCTATTTTATCACATCATTAATACCTACATTCGCTCAAATGATTAAAGAAATGAATGGTAAGGTGCCTTTACTCACGCAAATCTTATCTAATACAGGCGAAACAATAGCTAAGCATTATGTAATAATATTATGTTTAATCATAGCAAGCGTTATAACATATATGATAATCAATAGATATTATCAATTAAATGAAAAAATACTATTTAATACTCCATATATCAAGACATTAGTACATGAATATTATTTGATTATTTTCTTTAAGACATTATCTAGATTGCTCAATCAACAAATACCATTATTGACAGCATTAGAATGTATTGAAGAATTTATACATCCAAAATTTACAGCAGACATTACAAATATGAAAAAGAACTTATTATCAGGACAAAGTCTAGAAGATACCTTCATGGCAAGTAATTTCCTTCCAGAAGAAAGTAAACAGTTATTATGTATTTCTACAAATGCAGCTTCTATAGCAATGAATGCTGAGCAATTATCTGAAATGTATCAAGAAAATTTAAATGCTAAATTAAATATATTGACTACAATGATACAGCCCATCATATTAGCTATAGTAGGTATTTTATTCTTGATCATCATTTTTGGTGGCATCATACCTATTTACTCTTCTCTCACCAATTTATTATAATTTATTATAATTTATGAAAATTTTACTTTTATTGTTTACAAAATATATACATTCGTTTAATATATTCTGAAAGGTTATCATGCATAGAAAACTTTGCACATGTTTTGTATCATCTGATTTGAATACAAAAATAGTATCGCATGATCATATTATTTATGAAGATTCACTACGTGCTGCTTTAGCATACGCAGATGATAATCAGCTGATGTTAGATATAATTTTTGATTATAATGCCGCATATATTTATAGTAAAAAAGTTCCAGAAAATTTGAAATCGAAAGATAGAGAATATTGGGAAATATATCATAGTAAAAATCTACTTATGTCCAATGAGCTGACTTATACATATCGTATTAATACATGTACTGTATGGTTGGCTGCAGGCGATATCAAAGACATGATATATGCTTTTGCAGATATTATACATGCTATTTCTTGGAAAGCTCTTATATTACTTAAACATTTAAGTATTTTAGATTTGAAAACAGGTTTGTATTTATATTACGATAAAGATACTAATCAATACATCTGCCTTGGAGTTATAGATAAGCAATTAATCACATGTAGAGCATTTCATCCAAATAGACATACATTATTCTCAGATATACTAGAAACCTCTGTATATCTTAAGCAATTTACTAATGATTCGAAATATTTAATCAAAATTATAGTAGAAGAATCTGAGCAAATTATCACAGAAACTTGTATAGATAACTGGATTTATATAGAACATATAGATCCTACAATGCATCCAACATTTGATAGAAATCTACTCTCTTTAGAGTTAGCTCAGTCAAATATTTTTGAATATTTATACAATACATACAGCGATATATTTATCAAAAAGACAGCTGATTATTGCAAATTGACTGATTTAAAAATACAAATAGATAAAGATACTAATATACCATTTATACAATCTGGTATTAAGAATATTTATGTATATATTGGTATGAGTATATCTGTATTCGCATGTATTTTTTTACAACTAAATATTAAGCAATATAATCATCAAGTGACACAATATTATTCTGAAAGACAAACTATCACTCAGTCTATGCAAAGTATGTTTGTAAATACTACAGTACCAACTTATGCACATGTATCACGTATTAATGATATGCTTTCTCGACGTAAAACAGAACAGCAATATCTCATGCATATAATAAGTATCTTTGATCAACTAAAACCTATCATTACTTCAGTACAATATATGCAGAATAAAACGACTATTGTAATGAAAATTAAAAAACCACGCACATATCAGGATACAATAGATTTTACTCAGCATTTACAAGAAGAATTTATGAAAATTACCAATTCAAATAATATCAATATTACGTCTACACTTGAAGGTATGTTATTAAAATACACTGTAGTAATTTATTATAAATAATTACTGCAATACATTGACTATACATTCATATAGAAATCATATGTATGACAAATATAAAATTCATATATAAAATTTAAATAGATAATATTAAACTGCTTTTACATTTAACACTGAAGCATATGATCTGTTTTTATAGAAACCACATGCATTACAAGCTGTAAAATTTACTGTATGATGTCCGCATTGACTGCATTTACCTTTTGCTAATTGTCTTACAACATAATGTGTTCTTCTGAGTCTACCTCTACGCAAGCTCGTTTTCTTTTTAGGTACTGCCACTTTTACTCCTGCATACATTCTAACAAATTTTCATATAATTACCACTATTTTTGCAAAAATTCTGTAAAACCTGAGAAAATATTCTTCAGTGTGATATTGATACAGTAGATTTATTTGATAGATGAGTAATTATATCTTGTATAATATATTGTTTCGATTATAATATTTGCAGGGTACATAGCTCAGCGGTAGAGCGCTACATTGACGTTGTAGATGTCGTAGGTTCGATCCCTACTGTTCCCATATGATATCATTAACACTCACTCAATTCAATCATATATTATGTTAATCCAAATCACGCTTAGCCCATACACCTATAGTAATCGATGATACATGCGCTGAAGAGTTAATCCAAATCACGCTTAGCCCATACACCTATAATAATCGATGATACATGCGCTGAAGATAATGCTAAAGACGCAGCGTGTACTGTGGCTCCTGTAGTCATCACATCATCTATCAATAAAACGTTTTTATCTTTTAAATCCTGCATCCATTCATATTTCACTGTAAAAGCATTAGTCACATTCTTCAAACGCTCTTTTTGAGTTAAGCCACCTTGAGATTTAGTATAATATATACGCTCAAGAGCAGGTATGTAATCAACATGCATGATTTTAGATAGCGCTACAGCTATTAATTCTGATTGATTAAATCCTCTTTTCAGTAGTCGAGTAGAATGTAATGGTATGGATAGTATATAATCAGGTTTGCTTTCACATTTATTACTAATCATTTTAGCTATAAATTCCGCTCCCATGCCTCTATATTTCAGTTTCATCGCAATTTTAGCAGCATAATCATCATAATATACAGAGGCTATTAATTTATCGTAAGCCCATTTATTCAATTCACATATATCGCAACATTTGTTATCAAGACTAATAATATGCATATGTTTATTACATTTGACACATACAGGATTTGTAATCCATTTCATTTTATTAAAACACTCATAACAAATAATATTTTCAGAATCTGATTGCCATAACGTACATTCGCACACTAAACATGTTCTAGGTAAAACATAATTCATGATTTCTGTAAACACAAGATATTATATCAGATTTATTTACAGCAATTATATATTAAATTCCACTATAGAGAGCGACAAAACATCATATATCATATACATCTCACGCATCATATATATCATATATAGCAAATAATCTTAATTTACACCATACATCTCAAATTCTTCAAATATGCTACATGCATATCAGCATATCACACATTCTACGCATCTCACATCACATATACAAATATATCAGTATTCACATATCGCAAACATACACATACATCGTAAATTCATTCACATCACGCTATATTCTTACTATATTACTGCTTATATTATTCATATTCATCATATCACAACATTATAATCTGCTATTATGTTCTTCTAGCTTTTCTAGCTCTGCATCCACCATGAGGAACACCTGTCATGTCGCAAATTGATCTAACTACAATTCCTCTTTGATGTAATGTACGTACTATTGTATCTTTACCAGTACCTACACCCTTAACTCTAGCATCTACACATTTGATACCAGCCATTGTAGCCCATTTAGCCACTCTATCAGCTACTATATAAGCAGCATGAGGAGTACCTTTTTTAGATCCTTTGAAAATCATACCTGCAGATTCTTGTTTTAATACGTTACCATTCATATCGCAAATAGCAGCAATTGTATTGTTTAATGTAGAACGTACGCATAATAATGCTTCAGTTACATTAAACCTCTTCTTAAGTTTCTTACTTTTTGCTTGATCAGCCGAATCTAATACAATAGCATTTTCGTCTGTAGCTTTTACTTCGTCTGTTTTAGCTTTTACAGCATCAGCTTTTTTCTTAGATCCTACTTCAGATACACTCGCAGCTGCGTTAGCTTCAGCAGCAACAGCATCAATTTTCTTTGTTTCTACTTCTGTTTTTGTCATTTCTCTCTCCTATTACTTCTTTGAAGTCTTTCTCTTAATAGCTGTTGCACCAGCTTTTCCTTTAGCATTTCTAGCATTAGACTTGCTACGTTGTCCACGTACAGGTAATCTACCCTGTAATCTAATACCACGTCTGCATCGAATATGTTTTAATCTATCAATATTTTCTTTAATCTCTCTACGTAAAGCACCTTCTACTGTGTAATTAGAAGAAATATGATCTGATAAACGTACTACTTGATCTTCAGTTAAATCTCTAACTCTCAAACTATCAGCAATACCTAAATCTTGACAAATCTTCTTAGCAGTAATCATACCTACACCATATACAGATCCTTGTAAAGCATTAAATACCTGTTTTTTCGGTTGTAATTCTACACCTAATATACGTACACTCATTAATAAGAGAGTAACATAAATAATTGTAAAATCAACGATATTTCTCATCTAATTTTTCACTAAATAAAAAATATTGTCTTTTTTTAATAAATACCTCTTAAAAAATGTAATCAAAATCGCTATAATGCATTATGTCTAATATGTCTAAGATTATTTATAATGAAAATACCACGATCGCATCCGAACATGATATTATAGAACCTGTAAAAGCTGTAACAACAAACTCTTTACTTTTCACTCATGATTATATTGGTAAATATTCTCCAGATAATGAATTTGCGTTGATCATTCATTCAGCTAGTAGAACAAAAGCATTACATGTAGGCACTCCTGCAAAAATCAATTTTAAGAATGAAAAATTATCATGTGTAGCTACCATGGAAATTTTAAGCGGTAGTTTATCAGTGAATGAATACGATAATACACATACTACTCTAGATACATTATTAGAACGTATGGATAGTATGGATTTTGATATCGAAACAGATATGTATGATGATGTAGAAGATGATGTATCTGATAGTCTCTCAGCGTTGAATAATACAGTATTCGAATAAACTAAATACAATAAAAATTCACTTCAGAATTAAAAATTGATTCAATTGATTGAAAATATGACAAAAGAGCATCTTATAGATATCTATATAAAATCTTATCAAAAAATAATCTTTTCTTTATTTCTTATGGTATCATAGATTATGGATATTAAATGTTCCTTTTGCGGTAAGACTGAAAAAGAAGTAGTAACTCTTATAGCCGGACAAGATTCTTTTATATGTAATGAATGTGTAATATTATGCGAAAAAGCAATAGCTAAAAATAAACAAACTGATTTCTCGAAAAATCATTTTAATATACTTAAGCCACATGAAATTATGCAAGAATTAGATAATTATATAGTTGGTCAGCATCAAGCTAAAAAAGTATTATCGGTAGCTATCTATAATCATTATAAACGGTTATTATCATATCAATCAGGTGAAACAAAAATATTGCAGAAAAATAATATATTACTTGTGGGACCAACAGGATCTGGTAAAACATTATTGGCAAAAACATTAGCAAATATTTTAGACGTACCATTTGCTATAGCCGATGCCACTACACTTACTGAAGCAGGATATGTAGGTGAAGATGTAGAAAATATCATACATAAACTTTTGATTAATGCTAATTATAATGTAGAACGCGCTCAATACGGTATCATATATATAGATGAAATTGATAAATTAGCTCGTAAATCAGAAAATCCATCCATTACGCGTGATGTATCAGGAGAAGGAGTACAGCAAGCTCTCTTGAAACTTATAGAAGGTACTACGGCTAATATTCCAATGAATGGCTCTCGTAAACATCCGCAACAAGAAGGTATTTCTGTCAATACTACTAATATTCTCTTTATATGCGGAGGAGCTTTTGAAGGATTGGAAAACATTTTAGCTTCTAAGAGTAATGCTTCAAAATTGCAATTACATCAAATTACAAGTAAAACACAGAATAATGTTGATTTATCTCAGGTAACTCCAAAGGATTTGCAAAAATTTGGTTTAATCCCTGAATTGATCGGACGTATACCTATTGTAGTAGCTCTACATACCATTACATTAGAACATATGATTGATATTTTAACTAAGACAAAGAATTCTCTGATTGATCACTATCGTATGTATTTTAAGTTTGATAATATTAATCTGAAATTCTCAGAAAAAGCTATATATGAAATTGCTCGTATAAGCTCTACACAAGGTTTTGGAGCAAGAGCACTTAATAGCATTATCTCCAATATATTACTAGAAGATATGTATAATTTACCATCTCAAAAAGATATTACTGAAGTTGAAATAGATTATAATGATGAAAAGAAAGAATTTGTATCCAAACATAATACATAAAATCAAACCTTAAATTTAAATAATAAACTAATGGCATTACATTTTAACTTATAAACACATTAAGAGAATTATATTTTAGAATAATATATACACACTCCATACATAGCAAACTTCAATGATAAATGCATTAGATAGTATCCAAAAACTGCAAATTCTATATGTAGATTCATTCACATGATATATCATATCTGACTTACTCTGTCAATTTATTTCTATCTCATCGAATCTTAAATGATTAATATCTCTGCAATGGCACTATACCTGCATAAAATTGTAAATCTGAATTAGTCATTGAACACATAATCAACTTAGATGTAGCTGAAATATGCATATTGATATCATTTCTATCAAAAGTACGTAATAAACCATTGATGAGATGTGTACGAAAATCTATATTATATATATTATCTAGTTTAGAATGCATAGGTATTTTATTAATATACTCACCATGCATAACACTTGTAGCTTTAATAACAAGTTCATTATCTTTAGTTTCTATATTTACAATTGATGTATCTTTGGAAATGACAGATACCTGATCGATAGTTTTATATAAATTATACGCATTAACTGTCATATATGAGCTCGATCGTTGATCTATAATAGCTTCATAACGAGGGAAGGCACCTAATATCATGGATGAATCCATATTCCAGCGTATAGTCTGCTCATTCACTGTAAATGTACCGTGAAAAGTAATCTTATTATCATAACAATGCATTTCCAGTGTCGCATGTTGATGCTGTAGCATAGTATTTAGTAAATTGATAGTCTTCAAAGGTAATACAGTATCGTAATGAGTACTAAATGCAGCTTCATATCGATAGACAGCTAAACGAAAATTATCACATGCTACTAATTCAATTTTCTCAGGAAAAATTTTAAATAGAATACCAGTTAAAATAGGATTGATCTCACTCTGACTAACAGCAAAACTCACCATTTTCATACCTTCTTTGATTTTCACTGGATCAATCTGGAACCTATGTATTGCATCTTGCTTGGATTTTGCTATCTCATCAATATTGTGACTGGTTAACTTAATCTGAGCTGTACTATTTTTCCAAATAGATACATTATCTGCAGTAGATAATTCAATATTCCACGTTTCTTTTTTATCTGTTTTCTTAATCACATCTACTATAGTATTCGCATCAAATGCCATCACATTCGTCGATATATTAGACTGTATCGGTAAATTAATTTCTAGAAATCTATCAGCATCCTCACTAAACATACGTAATATTTGATTATCAATTTGCATTTGTATAGTAGCGTTCTTCAAAGAGCATAATTCCTTCAAAAATGGCATAGTCTCAATTAAAAGCGCATTAGGAATATTAAAATTCATATTGCAGTGTATCAAAATAAGAGATTATTTCAAATCTATATATAAGAATTGCTGTGCTATCCGTTCAATATATAGCTCTACAGTAAACAACTTCAGATTATACGTATAATGATAAGATACGCTATCTATCAAGATCTCTTGCTTTTTTATATAAAATATGACATGATCCAATAAGGATTTTTTATGACACAATCTAACAAAATGGGATTTAAATCGTTATTATCTCTCATTATAGGAGTCATGATTGGTGCAGGTATCTTAATGTTACCAGCATCCATGGCACATTACGGCGTATATAGCCTATACGCATGGATTATAGCAGGATTATCAGCATTAAACTTAGCTTTTATTTTCAGTTATCTAATTAAGAATAATCCTGATTGTAAAGATCCAGCATCATTCGCTAATAAATATATAGGTGAACGTGCAGGCTTTATGATATCTTGGTGGCATTGGATAGGTATGACTATCGGTACTGCATTAATAGCCATTACATTATCCAGTTATTTGATATCATTATTGGGCATCTCTACATTCTATACATTTCCAATAGCATTAGCATTCACATGGTTAGTATTATTATTACAATCAAAATATGCATTTGCATCTATCGGTCTTTTAATAGGTCTAAGCGTAATTAAAGTTGCAATTTTATTATTAATCAGCTTAAGTGGTATTGCTAAATTAAACTGGACAGCATTAAGTACAGTACATAATACATACAGCGGATCATTTAGTATGTTATTAAGCTCATTAGCTTTAGCTATGTTCGCATTTATAGGTATTGAAAGTGCTACATTGCCAGGACAAGATGTAGAAAACAAAGATAAAATAGTGCCTCTGGCTACATTTACTGGAGCAGTTATAGCTACCATCATATATGTACTTACATATTCAGTAGTTGTATCAGTAGTGCCTTATAATGAATTAATTACAAGCAGTACTCCTTTAGGCAATGCGGCATTGAGATTAATTGGACCTATGGGATCTAAGTTAGTAGCAGGATTAGCTGTAATATGTTGCTTAGGTAGCTTACATGGATGCTTAATGTGCTCTGCATTCTTGTTAAAAAACAGTACAGTAGCATCATTCATGCCTCAGTCATTATCTCAAACAAATAATAGCGAATATCCTGTCAAGGCTGGCTTTATAACAGCATGTGCTGTATCAATATTATTAGCTGTACATTATCTATCTCCGATATCAATGCAGATGCAAATTCGTGAAACATTAACTTATGTTGAGGTATTTCTAGTTGCTTTAGTATATGGATTTAGCGTAATCATACATGGTATTACTGGTGGTAAAAAATTATATACGCTCATTGGTTTCTTATCATGCGGAACTATCATTTATGGTTCTAGAGTAAATAATACAATAGTGACATATCAATTTGGAGCTATACTCGTAGGATTATTACTATATCTAATTTTAATGACTCTCTATTATCGTAAACATTATCAGCATCATCAACATAAATAATAAATGCTCATATACTCACATATGTATATGTTATAATGTTTTTTGTTTGTAATGATTTTTGAGTTAAAAATATGCTATAATTTTGCATGTCATCATTTTTTACTGTAATGTTACTGATTCCAGCATGTGCTATAGGAGCAGGATTATTCTCCTTTCCTATCGCTACAGGTTTAAGTGGATTTATGCCAGGAGCATTAGCTATCATTTTAACATGGTTCTTTTCAACATTCTCCGGCTTACTTATAGGCGATCTATCATGTGAATTTTATCATGAAAATATACATTTTTTTTCATTGACTGAAAAGTTACTACCAAAATTTCTTCAACACCTCACTCTATTCTCATTTCTATTCATCTGTTATGGATCATTAGTTGGATATTTATCAGGTATGCTACATAGCGCACATATTATTACTTATGCGGTTGATATATTCTTTTTATTATTGTTTATTGTTGATTGTATATTTAGAAAGAAAAACTCTATACGTGAAAATCTAATATATATACTCTGTATTGCAATTTTATTAGCATCTGGTATGTGTTATCAAAGTGCTTTAAGTAGATTATTAGCTCTGATTTTTTATACATATACTCTCTGCAGAAGTCAAAATCAAGAATTGTGCTCAGTAAATAATATATTATTTTTCCCTACCATAGCTTTATATATAATCTTTAGCATGATGACTATAATGTCGTTTAGTAGTGCTAATTTATTTTATACAACATATCATGCTCTGATAAACGCATTCCCCGTATTGCTCACAACCTTCAGTTTTCAACTTATGATACCAAGTATGGCAAATATGCTAGAAGGAAATAAAGTGCAATTACGTCAAGCAATTATCATAGGTACATCTATCAATTGTTTGATATATCTGATCTGGTATGTTATTAATATCGGAGCAAATCCAATAGAAAGTATTTATATAGCTTTTACTAAATCAGCACCTATTACATCAATCATCATGCACTCTCCAATGACAAACATATTAGGTAATATATTTATCTTTATCACAATGCTTACATCATTCATGTCAATTTTCATGAGTTTACGAGATTATTGGATAGATGTATTTACAAAAGATTCAGATAAAACGACTTTGATACAATTATTAATCTTTGTACCTGTAGCGATTATTTGTTTAACTTGTGAAGATATATTTTTATGGGTATTTGCAAGTACTGGCGGATATGGTGATTCAATAGCTTTTGGATTAATACCTTTATACATGTCCTATAGAGCAATCAGATATCATAATCAAAAACGTATATATCCTGTAGTATTATATTTTGCAGCAGGTATATTCTTTGGTATAGCATGTTATGTACAATTATCATCCGATATACTATCATTGATGCAATATTTTAAGAGATAAGCTCACGTACATTCATTTACATGCTTTACTAGACATCTATGCTGCATTTTTATCATACATATTTTGCAAATTATTTATAATAAATAATAACAACGATTATATTAAATCTCAGTACACATATATCATATATTATTACACTCAATCATTATGTATTTTTCATTCGCATAATCATAACATTATTCAGCATATGTATTCAAAGCTTGTAATACATCATTGTACCATTTACTCATATCATCATTCGAAATAGCATGCATGCTACATATCTGAGCTCTAATACCAACGTTGCGCTCTATCATTCGACTTTCAGGATATACATCAAAGATATTCCATACAAGTTTGCAATCATTAAATGTAATTTTCTGAGCGGCTTTCAAAAGCTCATTCGCTTTACTGGTTGCTTTTAATTTAATAGAAAAATCTTTAGTATATATATATTGATAATCCATGTATGTTGCAGTAGCTGTTTTATGGCATTTTTCAAGTAATGTATCTAAATTAATCTCAAAACCATATACTCCATTCTGATCTTGTATAGCTCCTATTGTACCTATCTTAATCTTCTTCCAATATAAATAGGCACATACATCAGTTTGCATTAACCATAGCGAATCTGATTTATTTACATATTGTTTTTGATGCTTACTATGCTCGATTTCTATCATTTCTGAATCAGCAATAGTCATGTAACTCAAATGAGAGATATCAATACCGATACACACAAGCAATTGCTGGACATATATCTGTACAGATGTTAGCGTAAAGTTTTTATCAGAATTCTGTATAATAGCTGCAATGTACATAGTTTGATATATATCTTCATGTTTCAATTTTATTATATCTATATTTGCATGCATTGCGTTATTATTGACTGCAAAACCATCGTGACTATTTACTTCAAAACCATCACTAATTTCAAACATACCATTACATATCCTACCCTTATTATTCTGTTCGATATAGCAATCTAAGACACTTGGCAATACATTCTTACGCATATAATGCACACCACTCATAGGATTAATCATACGTAATGCTGTACATCTATTTTTATCCATTTCTGATACTGATTTATATGTAATAATTTCATGTAATTGTATTGCAAGAAATGCTCGAATACGTTTCAACATCTCATGTCGCACATCTGTAAACTTTTGATCGATAATCATAGATGCACATGCTATTGTATTATAGTCAGACATACGTAAATATTCAGCTATCAATACATGAGGACAGTCGATATCGAAACGATAACTAGGAATCAGATATTGTTGCAGCTTTTCAGTTTTATTTTTCAACATAAATCCTAATACATACAATCTTTGCTCAAATAATTCTTGATTCCATAATTCACCACAAACTTTTTTTGCTAAAGTCATATCTAATGAAATAATATTCAATGCAGGATTATATTGCTTGCAGTATAAAATTTCTCCAGTTGTATTTAATTTAACATTAAAACATGTCACAGCCTGATGTAAAGCTTGAGTATCAATCTCATGAAGGAATAATTGCGCACTTTTTGTATTGATTTTCAATATATTCATACACATAGACATATATTCGGCACTAATATTTACAGCTTCTAGTAAAATATTTTTAGTATCATAAGAGCATGCAGTACGTGCTCCTCCAAGCATACCTACTATACTTATAATACCAATATCATCCCGAGCAACTAAGATCCCAGCAGGAATTTTATACTGTTGACCATTTAATCCATCAAAAAGCTCTTCTGTCTGCGTTATCTCAAAACGTAATTGTCCAGATATCTTATCTGCATCATATACATGCAGTGGCTGACCTATTTCATGCACTACATCATTTGCTATATCAACTAAAAATACTCCTGTAGCTTGAGAGATTTGCTGTAAGAAAATACTATCATGCTGATTCAGATTACCTACAGTATATTTACACAACATAGCTCCACGAATATATTGATCAGCATTATTCATCATAATTGTAGATGGTTTATTCTCAAATTGAGTTATAGGCATATTTTTTAATACACCAAGTCCAGCCGCAGCTAATTCTCTAGCTATACCTATTACACTTAATAAATCCCCGCGATTATATGTAACTTCACAATCAAAAATATCTCCCGCCGGATAAATGCAATCTATTATATTGGCAGATAACGCACATGGTTGAAGTTTATATACTCCATCATAATTGCTAGATATACCCAATTCCTCAGCACTACATAACATACCTGGACTAACTCTACCGTATATCTCTCTACTCTTTAATTTCTTACCTGTACTTGGCAATATCTCATCTATCAGAATCATACATGCATAATCATCTATATTCATTGCTATATCACCACATACAACTTCTATTACACGTATACTGTCCTCGTGTATATATTCTACTGTAAGAATATTTAAATCATTTACAAATGCTTTTTTATCAATGATATGAGCTATATGTAAAGTTTCTAGACCTTTTGATTTGATAGTTAAAATTTCTGTAGGAAAACCTATTTGAGTGAGTGTTTCTGCAATTTTTTCACTGCTCACATTGCACTCTAAATATTTTTTTAAACATAATCTTGAAAATTTCATAGCACATTATAGCAAATTAGCAATCTAAGTACATATATTATCTGATAAGTTTTGATATAACTAGCATAAAAACAACTTGATAAAACTTGCAAATATTATATACTACTCATAGTTCGGAGAAAATATGGTATTAGAAAATACAAAGAAGCATACAACTGAAGAAGCACAGACTACCGTTAAAACACGTGAAAATACAGAACAAAGAGAATCTGCTGAAAATAGAGGTACTGGCTTTAGACGTGATGCGCAATACTCTAAAGATAGACCTTTTAATAAAAGATCAGAAGGACAAGCGAAAGATTCTATCAAACGTGCAATTTTATCAGTGCGTAGAGTAGCAAAAGTTCGTGATGGTGGTAAGAGAATGAGCTTTTCAGTATTGGTAGCGTTAGGTGATGCGAAAGGCAGAATTGGTATCGGCACTGGTAATGCTGCAGAAGTGAATATGGCTGTAGAGCAAGCAACTACAAAAGCTAAGAAATACATGCAGACTATTCAATTAGCGGACAGTAGAACAATGATCCATGATGTATCTGGTCATTATTGCGCCACAACAGTCATTATTCGTAAAGCTAAAGTAGGTCGTGGAATAGTTGCTGGTAAAATCATTAAAAGCATGATGGAATGTCTCGGAGGAGAAGCATTAGATGTAGTATCTAAGATTTACGGTTCACGTAATCCTCATAACGTTGCGAAGGCTGTATTATTAGCATTGAGACCTTTCGTAAAAACACGCGAACATGCTACAATTGCTGCTTAATTTGTTTTCTTTTAATTTATTCGTAACAAAATACTGATGCTCTCATGAAATGATATCATATATTGTCATACGTTAGCTTTCATACTTAGAACGATATTAAATTTTGATATAATTGGATAAAGTTGCTGATATTGTATGATATAGTATTTTTATATGTATTCGAGTATTATCTCTTCTGGATATTCGAGTGTTGTATGTTATGTACAATATGCTCGTGATGTAACTATCTAAGATTACTGATATTCATTGTATCCTCTGGATATTCGAGTATTGTATGTTATGTATAATATGCTCGTGATGTAGCCGTCTCAAATGACTGATATAGAAGACATTCACAAGATAGCATATATCAAGACGTAAATAATACTTCTGATGCAGAATTTATCTATACTTATCACTTGATCACAAGTATAATAAATCATGATTAAAATATATCTTTCAAATACATTACAAGAAGATCTTATACTTTTTATCAAACAGCTGTATATCAAGGGAATAAAACTCTGTATCAAATTTAAAGATCAACAGTATGTTGAAGAATATTCAAAAATCTTATGGAATCAACGAGTCTTTTTACCTCATGCTATTATTCAAGACGCACATCCATCTAATTTAAGTATCCAAGAATGGTATAATCGTCAGACTATTTTCTTAACCACATACGATCAAGATAATCTTAATCATGCTTCGACATGTATCTATGTAGATTGTATCACAAATCAGATTGAGACTAACAATATATTCTTCTGTCACATAAACAATATAGATATAATCACACAACTTAAGCAGCATAAAAATATATGTTATATAAAAACAAATACTATCTGGAATGAAAGCAAAATTTAATGAATATTTCATGAAAAAACATATGAATTTGTATGAAATTGCTTAATTGGACTTGCAAGACTGAGGTATTTCATATATATTATTTACAGGAGATTTTGTGACTGCAAATCAAGAAATTAAAAGCACTGAAAAGATTATTAAGGAACAGGTAGAAAATAAACAATCATCTAATGTTCATGCTAAGAAAAAATCTGAAGGTCAGCCTAAGAAAAAAGTTGCTGTACGTTCTGCAATTAAATTAGAAAACAATAAATCATACATTCAAATAGTTTTGAGATCTTATGATAAAGATGCTTTAAGATGCGGATTACGTCATTTACTCAATACATTAAAATCATCAGGTTCAGATATCAAAGCTATCATGCCAATGCCTGTACGTACTAAGTTAATTACAGTAAACCGTAGCCCTCATATTGATAAAACCTCTCGTGAGCAGTTTTATTTAAAGACACATAAGTGTACTGTATATGTTACTCCTAACGCTCAAACTATGGATGTATTAAGAGTATTAGTCTTACCTAGCGCTGTTGGCGTTACTCTAAGATAATAAATTTATTTACCTTTTATCTTTTCAAAACCTAGTCACATAAATAATTAACGATAGAGGTGTATAATAGCAACATCATTCCAAATGCATGCATATAGATGTTCATATATTAACGATAGAGGTTTATATATGATTGATAGAGGTTTATACATCATTCCATTTACGCATGCATGATGAAGATGTATATATTTTCCATGCACTATATCATGAATCAATCTCGTAACATATATCGCAAATAATTTTGCTACATAAGAACATAATCACCTATTTTAAAATCATATATACTATAATCTAATCAACCTGATTTGCTTCATATTACTATATATAACAAACTATATTTTCTTAGCATCAGCTGTTGACGTATCAATTTTTGCTTTAATTTGCTTCATATTACTATATATAATAAACTATATTTTCTTAGCATCAGCTGTTGACGTATCAATTTTTGCTTTAATTATTACTATATCAGGAGGCATATAGCAATTTTTATACAACTATAGTAGTATCATGTATTATGAGGTATGAAGCTTTCATCATACTGTTGAAATTGTATTACATCTCTTATGATACTTGAATAATAAGAATATAATGACTCATAGCTAAGTCAATCACAATATCATCTTATACTCAATAAAGCATAATAATCATATGATATAAACACACTTTATACATATAGATCTAAATAAGATAAATATCAATTCTCAATCATAGATAATTTTCGTATAGCTTTCTTGCAATACATATATTCTTATTATTAGAATCTAACATTACAATCATGTATGCAAATGTAGATATATTAAAACAAATTCAAATTCTGAGGAGGCCATCCGATCAGAATCATACCTAATGATAATCCATGCTTTTCTAATGCTTTCTTAATCTCTTCTACAGAGTTTTTACCAACATTAGGCACTTGCAATAATTCATCTTCAGTTTTTGTAACCAGATCACCTAAATAATTAATACCTTTATATTCCATACATGTCTTGGCACGTCTGCTTAATTTTAATTCATTCACATGCTGTAACAATTTAGGATCTATAGTTAAGACATTGGGTTTTTGTATTTCAGGAGTCATTCCAGACATTTCAAATGTAATCAAATTCTTCAAATGAGCAGTTAGAATACTTGCAGCCATTGATAATGCTTCTTTAGCTTCTATAGAACCATTAGTTTCAATAGTAAAGAGCAATTTTTCATACATTTTACGACCGGCATACATTTCTTTTACTTCAAAAGCAACATTTTTCACAGGATTATATAATGCACTTAAATGTATTGTACCGACAGATGAATCATCACGATCAGCATCTTCAGCAGCTCTATAGCCTATTCCTGTAGTGACTAATAATTCCATATTAATAGAACCAACAGTATCGATATGACAAATAACTTGCTCTGGATTTAAGATCTCTACACCTTGCTCCATTAAATCTTTACCTGTAATTATATACGGACCTGTTTTCTTTATGAAAAGTCTGTAATCATGATCTGTATGAGTGCTCACAACAATTTTCTTTAAATTTAATATTAATTCAACTGTATCTTCTTTAACTCCAGGAATGGTACTAAATTCATGCACGATACCATCAATTTTGATTTCACTAATAGCACTACCCTTAACCGATGATAATAATACACGTCTGATAGCATTACCTATCGTTATTCCAAAACCAGTAGGTAGAGGTGAAAACGCAAAAATACCTTTATTTGCATTGATCTTTTCTATTTCTGTTTTATATGGTAACAATATATCTTGCCAAATATCTGAACTAGATCTGTGTTCTGACATAATTCTCCTTCAATGTATTAGTATAACATGCATATTGCGTAAGTAAATATTTAAAAATGAGTAATTTTTTACAGTTTTGCAGAAAAAAATATCAATATTAAGTCACATGTATCATCATCGCCATTGCATATCAATACATCTATCAGAATAATTCTTACGATCGGGATTTTTTAAGAAATGTAGATATTATTGAATAGATAGATATAAATCAGTATTATATCCGAGCCATACATTCATTCGCACCAAGTACATATATCATCATAAATAGACCTGGAGATACTTTAGAGTTAGATAATCTCATACGTAAAACTCTAGCAATTTCTCCAAAGATTAGACCATGTGACAGACAATACTGCCTAAATGACAGTTCTATTTGCTCTATAGCTACCGCGGCCTCAGTATTATCTTTCAATATCTGTATCAAATCTGTTGTAAAAAATTCGCTTAAAGATGTTTTGATTTCAGAAGCCTCAGTATGTCTAATATCTGTTAAGAATATTTTACCAACATCTAGCAATTCAGCTAATGTTTTGGCTCTTGCAGTTAATTCACTTAATCCAATTGTAAATCTACTCCAACCTATCTCAGAATATTCTTGCTGTAAAATATCTTTAGCATATTTCTTAGCATAATCACAAATCTGCTCTGCAGGCAAATATCTCATGTATTTACCACTTAAATCTAATAGTTTTACTTCATCAAATCTAGCAGATGATTTTGAAAATCCTGATTCATCAAAAATTTCTATAGCCCGCTCTAATGGTATAAATTCCTCATTTTTATGTCCCCAACTTAAGCGCATAAGACAATTTATGATAGCCTGAGGTAAAATACCTCGTTTTGCATAATCCAATACACCTATATCTCCATCTCGCTTAGATAATTTCTTACCTGTACTATCTAAAATTAAAGGTATATGAGCATACTTTGGAATATCCCAATTCATAGCTTTAAAAATCATAATTTGCTTTGCTGTATTTATTAAATGATCAACACCTCGCAGTACATAATTTATCTGCATATCATTATCATCTACAGTACAGCATAATATAAATGTAGGTGCGCCATCAGAACGTAATAATACAAAATCTTCTATATCATTGTTATTAATAGAAACAGTATCGCATACAGAATCTTCAAAACTAGTCATACCATCTAAAACCTTAAAACGTATAACATATTCAGTTCTATCTATGGGTTGCTCAGCAGTCTCTCTATATATACTTCTAAACGCCTTACCTTGTACCTTGATAGCTTCTATTTCTTCTGCGGTCATATAACATTTATATGCATAACCTAAAGATACAAGCTCTTCTGCAATATTTCTATATAAATCAAATCGTTTACTCTGATAAATTACTTCAGGATTATCCCAATGAATACCTAAAAATTTTAAACTATCCATCAATATGTCTGTGTATTCTTGCTTGGATCTTGATAGATCTGTATCTTCTATACGTAAAAAGAATTGACCTTTATAATGTTTTGCTAATAAATATCCAAAAATAGCTGTTCTTGCATTACCTATATGTAGCACACCTGTAGGGGATGGAGCAAATCTCATACGTATCATGATGTATCATAGCATAAAGTCAATATAAATTTATTACTAGTGATGGATTTATATATTAATATGATCTTTTAATGTGCGCAAATTGCATGTATACCTTGAAATATGGCTTGACCGAAGAATAACTTCAGATCTGGATTAGTAATGTTCTGAAGAATATCATCAATCTTTCGTAATTTTGCTATATCATCAGCAGAAGTAGGAGTGATAGTATTTGGCTTATAAAAAATGTCTCGTAATTTATCCGAGATTTCTGATGCAGATCCTAACATAGCATGCTCTAGTTTACTATATATATGGTGCCATGATATTAAGATACATTGAATAATATGTGCTGCTTGCTCTGATGAAATATTATAATATTGCATTTGCTGAACTTGTTCTCCTTCTGAAGTATCACTTGTCTTCATATGTATCGCATATTCTTTAGAAAAATTATCCGCAGCTGCATCTGGAGTTGCTGCAGCTGCATCTTGAGTTGCTGCATGAGATAGAATCTGCACACTTGTACTATATATAGACTTGTATATATCTGCATCAGAGTATATTGAATCACTAGAATTAGATCTAGATTGTATTCCTGGTGCGGAAACTAATAAAACGCTAAATAATAAAAATTGTTTCATGATACAATCATTGTTATCATATAATTATGAATATACTGTTAATGTTTTCTTATATCCAGATATATACGCTTTTTGTATACTGTTAATCAAGGTACTTCTCTGTATATGATTTTCAAGAAACGAAAAACATTTTGATAATTTTACATACAAAATCATACATGCAGTTGTAAATACAGCATTCGATTGCTCATATAGCCACGTTTTAAATGCACATAATGTAGTCAATATTAATGTTTGTATATGCTCTGTATATGCTGTATATTGACGATCATATATTAGATACTCCATAATATCAGTATGCACTGTCTCAATCCATGTTTTCTCAGTAATTTTCTGATTATCTGATATATACATATCAAAATATGTAGGAGAAGTAGCATTTAATACATTCAACACATATAAAAAAAGTTTTATTTTCATATGGCAATGTTAGCATATTTTATTGTATCGTCAAAAAATTATTATTTTATTATTTTCATGTTTTTGTGTCATCGAATCATTTTTAATTATATAATTTTATAAATCTCATTAATCCAAATCTTCAATCGGAGCTATTGTTTCAAATCTTGGAGCTATAGGCTGATTAGATGAATCTCTCGCAACTTGAAAATTATTTATCACATCATATATATCTTTCTCAATATCTTTTACTAAGTCCGCATCAATTTGCGAAGATATATACAATCCATGTCTAATCATTATTAATTGTGATTCTATCTGCTTATTTTGAATATTCTCACTATATGTATCATAAATTTTCTGTAATGCAGCAAGTTTTTGTTTGATTTGAGTATTATCAGGTATATCTTGTCCTTCTTCTACTTTCTCAGATGCTTTAATTTTACTATCCATATTAGATAAACGATCGGACCATTGATTCATGAGAATACTCACCATATCTATTGCTTGTGCTTGTAAATTGAAAAACTGTATTGGATATACCCTATATTCATTCATACTATTCTCTACTTGTACATAAAATTCACCTTCTTTTATATATAAAATATCTGTTACTCTATTAACGGCAAATACCGACATACACATCATAGTAATTAAAAAATTTCTCATACAATAACAGTATTTATAGCAGATATTAATAATCAATGAATTATATTTCATTTGCTTTAATACTTACTTATTCATATATTTTAAATTTTTATTCTTATACTTTAATTTCAGACTTTACAATATATAATTTTCCTGATATACTGCAGACAGGAGTCAAGAATGCCTAAACGCATTTTGTCAGGTAATGTAGTTAGAGTGTCTGATAAAACAGTATCTGTAGTAGTATGGAGTAAACGTAGACATCATTTGTATAATAAGCAAATTAAAGTCCGTACAAAGTACTTAGTACATAATCCTGATAATACACAATTCGAAAAAGATCAGGAAATACGCATCATAGAATGTAGACCAATGTCTGCTAGAAAGCGCTTCTGCGTACTGAAGGAGGTTGGAAGTGGCAATTAAAGGTATGAGTGTCAGAGTTGTAGATAATTCTGGCGCGAAAACAGCTGAAGTTTTCCATATTCCAGGAAACTCTTTGGTAAAAACAGTAACTATCGGCGCATTGGTAAAAGTAGCTGTTAAGACAGCTCTACCTAAAGGTCAAGGTAAAGTATCTAAGGGTGAAATCTCAGATGCTATAGTAGTTAGCTTAAAAAATCCTGTACGTAGAAAGAACGGAACAATTGCTCAATCAGACGTAAATGGAGTTGTACTTATTGCAAAGAATGCTAAAGGTGAAATTTCTATGGTTGGTACACGTGTATTATCCATGGTAGCTCAGGAAATTTTAGATTTATATCCTGACATAGCATCATTAGCTCCAGGGAGGTATTAAAATGACAAATTTAAAGATATCTAGCAAATTTCGTCTCGGAGATAAGGTAATCGTTACTACAGGTAAAGATAAATCAAAAATCGGAGATATTATTGCTATAAATAGAGAAACTGGCAAAATTAAAGTAAAAGGTGTGCGCATGGTATCTAAGATCACAAAAGATGCTATAGATACAAGTGAACGTTTTTTAGATATATCTAATGTACAGCATATAGATTCAAATAATAAGCCATCAAGAGTAGGTTTTAAAATGGAAAATGGTAAAAAAATACGTTTCTTTAAAACCACTAAAGCTGAATTATCAGTAGTAACAGATTTTGCAAAAAGAGCAGCTGCGTCAAAAGCAAAGCAAATAGCAGAATCAGCAATTGAAAATACTGAAAATGCAGACAATACAACTACTCAGTCTAAGAAATCTTCAAAGACTAAGTAAACTATACTACTTCAATCTGCGAAGATGGAGTCAATAAAGTTCTAGTTCACATGTAACTAAAGAACTGACAAGGACGGCAGCTAAAACTAAATCTGCCGACATTGTTAACTATGAACGGAGAAAAAATGGAAAAGAAAACAGTTAAAACAACTAAAACAGAGCATGACACTACACTCGATAAGACTCATACTATCAAAACTCATGAAGCGGATAAGAATGTAAAAGTTTTTTCTATCGAAGAAGCTCGCGCACAGTTATTCAAGGATCATAAAGATAGATATACAAATATTCATATGGTACCGCAAATTACACACATTACATTAAGTATGTGTTGCGGCAAATTCATGAATGATGGCGGCAAGATGTCTCAGATCGAGCAGCAATTACGTAATATCACATGTCAACAGCCAATACATACTAAAGCTAGAAAATCTAACGCTAGCTTCAAGTTACGTCAAGGCATGCATATAGGTTTTGTTGTTACATTACGTGGAAAGCAAGCTTCTAATTTCTTATTCAAATTAATTTATATCAATATGCCTAGAATACAGGACTTCCAGGGATTATCATCAAAAGCTTTCGATAATAACGGCAACTATAATATTGGATTCAAGGATATCAATGCGTTTATCGAAACAAACCATGATTTGATTACAAACGTAGGTATGAATGTCAGCATTGCTACTACCTCGACTCAAAAAGAAGATACCATGTTATTGTTCAAAGCATTAAAATTCCCATTTCCTGAATTTTTAGAATAATTTATTAAGATACTGCATTATTTTAAGATGCGACATTATTGTTATATAAAGAGATATTAATTTGATAATATGATCGTAATAAATGTGTTAATATGATTGTATATTATATTGTTTGATGATTGTATATTATATTGTTTGATGATTATACTTATACTCGTGATATCTGAAGCCTTATCAACATTAATTTAAATGAATATAAACTTAACATACAAATTATTATTCATAGATATATCTTTGATATAATGTGAGATATCATCTAGATCATTTATGTATTCATATAAACACGATATAGCACAACATAATGCTAGATAATGAGTATTAGTAGAAGATGCAAAGTCATGTATTCAATAATCTGTATACATACTAGCAGAATCTTTAACATAAATATATAATGATCATACTTATCTACCATATTCTAAAATACTAATTCAGAGCAGAAATGACTCATATTATATGACTTTTTCAATGAAATATGCTATCATTTTGAATGTCAAATCAAATTGATATCAAAGCTTTAGAAACGTTATCTATGTTACATGTATCTTCTATTAAAACAGATATAAATTCATATATAGAAAATGTATTTACTATCATAGATAAATTACTAGAAAT
Source organism: uncultured Rickettsiales bacterium (assembly GCA_964563095.1). Classification (GTDB taxonomy): domain Bacteria; phylum Pseudomonadota; class Alphaproteobacteria; order CAJXXZ01; family CAZLVD01; genus CAZLVD01. The sequence continues at coordinate 133,216 of CAZLVD010000001.1, read as the reverse complement.
CGATACTAAACATGTGATTATCAGACCTACATTAGCATCCATGAATATTTACCGAGAAGATAATATATGTCTATATGATCATCCTGTTACTAGATCTATACAAGTAGATAGAATTGTGACGAAATAATTCTTGAACACAGACATTATATATTGATTCCGCATGTCGCGTAGTAGTATTTAGCATGATTCCTAACACTCATAAGCTTATACATCATATAATATACTCTATTTGCATCATATTCAATGTAATACAAAATATATACTCTATACTGTACATTAATCAAGCAATCTAGACTATACATTGATCAAATAAATATATACTGTATCATGCACGCTATACTTGAATTGAGTTTCTGATTGATAGCAATAATAACTCTGATTTTGTTTGATTCTTACGTAACGATTACCGTATCTTCGAGATGAAATTTGCTATAAATCTTAAAATGCAATATATCTGCTATAAATCTTTAACTTGTCATTATAATGACTGTATCAAATTTAATATCTTCTTATTATTATTTATTAAATCTATACATGTACTTACTCTCAATTTCATATCATGTATCACCTGAGGATCTGCTTTTTCCAGAAAAATCTCATCCGATAATCTCTTTTGAGTCATATCTAATATCCTCTCTTGTTCCAGAATATCTTTTTGACATTTCTCTTGAATATATTGCAGTTGTTCAGGATTAAGTGTAAAGAGTTTAATTTGATGAGTTGGTAGAGCTCTCGTATGATATACAATACCATGATTATCACTCCATGAGTTTACAATACATTTAGTCAATCCTTGAATCATGGAGATTTCAGTTTGCGTAAAATTATCAGATACTTCTATTGCATTTGCAAAACCAATACTCTTTAATGAACGTATTTCAGAAATAACTGCAAAAATATCTTCCGCATATTTAATATCTGTCGCTTGATGCGTACTACTGATAACTAATTGATTCCATGATAAGAGCTGTGTATTCAGTAATGATAACCATTCTTGTGTCTTGATTGGAGCATATGGATACAACATAATCAATATTCTCTGCATTATCGTGCGCAAGATATATACTGTAACTTTAGCAGAATCGGTCTTGATCATAATTTTTGAAGCTTCAATAAACCAGTCACAGAAATGATTTTTGAAAAACTCTTTCAATACTAATAGAGCTTCTGACATTTCCCAAATATCTAAATGATGAGCTACTTTATTTAGAGTTTGATTCATATTAGCAATAATCCAATTAATAATAGTTGAATGCAAGCTTGCTATACCCTTAAGCTCATGTATAACATCAATATTATCAGTATATTTATGCATCATACAATATTTCAATGCATTCTCGATTTTAGTCAGAAAATTACGCTCTAATTCCATATGCTGCTTACCTATAGCTACATTACGACCCTGTATCAACTTTGAAACCAATCCTAGTTTAATGACATCACTATTATACTCCTGAATTATATCTAATGGATTCAAAACATTACCAACCATCTTGGACATTTTTTTACCATGCTCATCCATTACAAGTCCATGTAAATATACTTCACGAAATGGTATCTCATTACACATATATAATGTCATCATAATCATACGAGCTACCCAAAAGAATAAAATATCTTTACCGGTAACCAAAAAATCATTCATAAGAAAATTACTATCAGGATAATTTTGTGTAGCAAAAGGCCATAAAGCTGATGAAAACCATGTATCAAGTACATCAGGATCTTGTTCTATATGTAATTGTGCGAGATCTACATTAAAATACTCTTTCGCCTGCTCTTCTGCTTCATGTCTATCTCTAGCTACAAACATTTTTTGTTCAGCATTATCAATATTTTTGCGCTTTACATACCAAATAGGTATCTGATGACCCCATACCAACTGTCTAGAGATACACCATGGTTCTATTTTCTCAAATGACTGCCTACATATATTCTCAAAATATTCTGGATAGAATTTAATTTCATGCAAATGTGCTAAGCTTTTTTCTGCCAAAGGATGTGTATTAATAAACCATTGCTTAGTCAAAATACATTCTAATTTATTACCACTCTTCTCTCCATAAGGCACTTGATGTTTAATAGTCTCTGCTTTTTTCAAAAGATTCAGAGTAGTTAGTTTTGCTACAATTTTGATTTTTGCATCATCGCAACTCAATCCTACAAACTCTTCCGGCACATCTATCATACATCCTGTTTTATCTATAATATTGTAATAATCTAGATTATATTTTTTACCTAATTCAAAATCAGCTAAAGCATGAGCTACTGTAACTTTCAATACTCCTGTACCAAATGACATATCCGCTACTTTATCAGCAATAATAGGTATTGCTTTTCCAGTAATAGGTATATATGCTTTAACTCCTATCAAATGTTTATAACGCTCATCATCTGGGTTAACACATAAAGCATTATCTCCTAGCAATGTTTCAGGCCTGGTAGTCGCCACAATGATTGATTCAAAATCTGTCTGATATTCAATATAATATAAATTTCCAGATACTGTCTTATACTCTACTTCTAAATCTGATAATGCAGTCTGCAATATAGGATCCCAATTCGTCAATCGCATATCCTGATATATCAATCCTTCATCAAAAAGCTTTTTAAATGTAAGAAAAACAGATTCACATACTTTTGGATCAAGTGTAAAACAATATGCATCCCAATTGATCACTGTATCCATTTTTAAAACCTGATCTTTTACTATCGATTCATGATTATCTTTGACAGTAGCGATATATTTCTTAAAGTCTGTCTCTGATAATGTTTTGTAATCAATACCATCTTTAGCTAATAATCTTTGAGCTACCAATTGCGTAGCTATACCAGCATGATCTGTACCGGCTATCCAAAGAGACAGCTTATCAAACAGCGATAGATAACGCATTTTGATATCTTGCAATGTAATATTTAATGCATGACCTATATGAAGACTTCCTGTTACATTTGGAGGTGGCAGCATGCAAATAATATGCTTCTGAGTATCGAGGTTATCCCAATGGATTTTATTATGCCATTGATTCTTGAGTTGTCTGGTATTATCGTTATTCATATACATTAAAGATAGCATAATATATAGAAAACTGAATAAGCTTATACATACATGTATTTTAATAGATATTCATCATGGTGTTGTAATTTTGCAACATAATATCGCGTTTATAAATATACATATTCATTACACATTGTTTTTATTATAAACTTCATATAGATGTCTAGAAGAAAAGTAGAAATAAGAGTAATACAACCTGATTTTAAATACAATTCTGCAGAAGTATCATCATTAATCAATCATGTTATGATGTGCGGTAAAAAAAGCAAAGCAGAATATATCGTATATGCAGCATTTAGTAAATTAGAACAAGATGGTTTAAATGCATTACAGTCATATCTTGAAGCGTTAAAAAATGTTAAGCCTTTCTGGAATTTGAGATATAAACGTATGGGTGGATCTACATGTACAGTTCCAAGACAAGCTAGTCAAAGACAGTCAGAATCAAGAGGTATCAAAAACTTGGTCAATGCCGCTCGCGGTCGTAAAGATAGTCATGTCATGGAAGAGAAGTTATATAATGAAATCAAAGATGCTATGAAATTCAAAGGTTCAGCAATGGAGCAAAAAGAAGCTAACGATAAAACAGCTAAATCTAACCAGGCATTCTCTGGATTAAACTGGTAATTAATTTATATTGTATTTGTGTAATATTTGTATCTAAATTGATATATAAGAGCGATATGATAGAGCAAGTGTAGCTGATTGAACTTTTTATATCTATCGTATATATGTTGTTACGAAGAGCTATAATGATGCAAAAAGCGCTGATGTATTATCTTTGACTATTTTTTATCTCTGATTGACTGATATATTATCTTTAATTCTAGTTGAACACAGTTAATATCAAAGGTTTGTTGGATCAGTTTCATATTACAGACTAAGAATTATATGATGGACAAAGAGTTATAAATCTCTAATAAAGTAATACTACTGTTGATGAAAATATATGAAAGATGCTACTGAGATCGTATGATTTATAGATGTAATTATCCGCAAAAAAGATTGATGTGGCTAAAGAGATGTATATGTGCATACTGCAAATCTATCAATATGTGCTTTATTATACAATAATACATATCATTTTATACAATAATACATATCATTATAGTATTCAATGCATTATATAATTTTACTCACCTGTAAAAAATTTCTTTAATTTACTAAAAAAAGATTCATGCTCAGGATAATTTTCTTTAGTAAGATTAGTACTTAAAAATTCTTGCCAAATAGACACTTGTTTGCTATTCAATACAGGTATTTCTATCTCTATATGAAAATACAAATCACCTGTACGAGCATTACGTTTCATGCCATATCCTTTAGATCTGAGAATCTTATTTGGCTGAGTACCCATCGGTATATCTATATCTAAACCTTTTTTATCTATAGTCGGCACTTTCACTGAACCGCCTAAAATAGCTACATCTAATTTTAAAGGTAATCTCATATGTAAATCCAAACCTTTGCGTTCAAAGATTTCATGAGGTTTTACATGTACTTGCAGATAGAGATCGCCAGCAGGAATACCTTGACCACCCACATTACCATAACCAGTAATACGCAATTCTTCACCATTATCCATACCAGCAGGAATTTCTATAGAAATAGATTCATGTTTGCGTGTTTTACCAGTACCTGAACAAGATCCACAAGGATTTTTGATCATAGAGCCAGTACCATTACAGTGACCGCAGGCAGATTGTATTTGTAAAAAGCCTCCGCCTGATATTGTATATCCTCTACCCTTGCATGCAGTACAAGTTGTTTTCTTTTTATCCACACTTCCTGTACCTGTGCATTTGTCACAGTCACAATATCTTGTAAAATTGATCTGCTTAGAGATACCTAAAAATGCTTCTTCTAGACTTAATTCTGTAGCAATATGTATGTCAGTACCACGTTGAGGTTGAGTTTTTCTATTACCACCCATAAAATTAGAAAAGAAATCTTCAAAGCCAGAAAAACCTTGTTGAAAACCCTCAAATCCACCTGCTCCACCAAAACCTCCCTGCATATTATCAGTACTACCTGTCATATCATAATATTTACGCTTATCTTTATCAGAGAGTACATTATATGCATTGGTAATCTTTTTAAATTTCTCTTGTGCTGCTGCTGTTTTATTTTTATCAGGATGATATTTAATAGCTAATTTTTTATATGCTTTAGATATTTCTTCTTGACTTGATTCTTTAGATACTCCTAAAATATCATACAAATTTTCAGACATGTGATATTTTAACATAAAATCAACAGTTTATGTAGAGTTATTAGTTTATCATACTGCATTGTTGTTATTGTTGTTGTTATTATTATTGTTATTGTTGTTATTATTGTTATGCATTACTCTTTTCAAACAATTCATAAGTTTTAGATATATACCATGATAGTATATATACATATCATCATATATATTATACATCTGACATTCTTGTAATACTTGCTGTATTATATTAATCTTACATCGTTCAAGATCTCTCTGTTCATCAAATGGCATACCATTCTGATTATCTATATTGTTATTGATTAATGTTTCATATATCGGCCTTAACCAAGATAAGAATACCTGATTGCCTTCTGATTGGTGAAGTAATACTTCCATTACTTGTATCACCTCATTTATCACCTGCTGCGCTACTATATTCTCTATCTTGTCTACTTTTTGTGTTGCAAGATGAGTACGTGTTATATGTATACAGTCACATATATCATCATATTGTATTTCAATGGAATATTGTCTCTCTGCTGCCATTCTTAACATATGTATGAGATTATTAAATAACCCTATATTTGTATGTGATACAGTCGTTGCATTAGATGATAATAAATCACCTAATATCTGATTAAGTTTTGCCATATCAGTAGTCTGCTGCTGGATTCTTGTTAATAAATCCTGTAGAGATGTATTACTAGCTGGATTTGTAGGGATTATATTCATTATTGTTGATTGAAACCAATTTAATACTTGCCCCAAAACTTCAGGTGCAATAGACATGTCATATATTTCATATATTTCCTGCGTATTATTCTTCTGATATTGTATGACTATATTGTCATCAGCTTGCGTTACTATACTGATAATAGTGTATCTTATCGCATCCTGAGATTCCTCTACTGAAAGATCAGAACTCAACGATGCACTGGATGAAGTATCGCCGGCTGCATTTGGAGCAGATAAAAATATCATACAAGCTAAATTTAACAATAATCTATGTATCATAAGACATATTTATAATATCATATAATAAATAAATCCTTAATAAACATTACTATATCCATATTGAAATGCAAACTGCTTAAATTTATTTGATATATATACACAAATCTTCTTTTGGATCTTATAATCACATAACCAATCATGTAATGCGTATGATACTAATAATATATTCCTCAATTGCGTAATTTTGCAACGTGTAAGCCACTCTGTCATAGCCGACAGGATTTTTGTACGTATATCTACTTCAAGGCTAAGAAATCTAGCGGAAGATTCTACATGCTTATAAAAATCCATACATAACTTCTCATTGTTTACAGTTATACTTACAGGCGATATATTAGACCTCATAGATAACATATCATTCATAGATACAATATTATTCTCTATAGGCGCTTTGATATGATGCATACCACATAGAAACAAACTTAATAATAAAAAATTCATGATATATTATAGTCTATTGAATAGATTATCACAAATCATTGCAAAATAGTTACATACTATCTTATTACTCTGCCTTTGTGTTATATACCGCATAATATCTAGTTTCAAGCAAGCAAGATAAAATATAATCTCGTAAAAATCATCACAGATTTTTGATATATAGGCCACTTAATCATGCTTTGGAGCATCGCAATACTGTATAATCTCGTTATATAATGTTCTATATAGTTCTTTATGACGCTGTAATTGCAGTGTAGTTAATATTTGTATTAAAAGATGCTGCCGTAGCTCATTGTGAGCAGAATGAATATATTGACTCATCATCTGTATCAATTCTGGATCTATGCGATTTGCATTTGTCTGAGTCTGTGCATTTGCCTCTATCTGAGTCTGTGCTATGAATGCTTTTAGATATTGTATAAATGCGTCTATCTGATCATCAGAAATCTGTGCAGTGAGAGCAGCATTCATATCATTATTATTATTTGATGGATAGAGTACTTCACACTTCTGTTCATCTGTATCGGTGCTGCTATTGCAACCAGCAGTCGCTTCATGATCATCAGTCAGATTATTATGATTATCAGGATTATCAGGATTATACTCCATAGTAACGATATCAGAGATGAATATATGTAATGACTATCTTTGCTTTTGCTTACGATTTTTAAAACGCGCAGGTTTCTTTTGAGCTCTCTCTACAGATCTAGCAGCTTTTATATTCAATTTAAAGCAAATACCCTGCAATGAATATGTATTATAAATCAAATTACGAATATATGAGACTTGAGTACCAGTCAATACAGCTGGGGTAGTAAAACATGTGAAGCTATACGGATGCATGCTATCTTGTCGCATATATTTAATCTTAATTAGATGCAATGTGGATTTAATATCTCTTAGCCAATTATTTAACAATCTGGTAGTAAATTTATGCTGTAAACGTTTTTCTAGCGCCTGCATTTCATTATTCAATTGCTTTAAACCTTTTTTATACTGTGCTGAAATACCAATACAAGGTATATACGGAAAGTAATATTTTACTAATTCTGTCAATTCAGCTTTCAATCCCAAATCGATTTTATTGATACAAATAATACATCCTAATCCAGAATCTTGTATACGCGTTAGTAATTTCTTATCTTGTGCTGTCAGACCTACAGTAGCATCTATAAGAAATAATATAATACTACCTTTTGCTAAAAATCTATAAATATAATCATTATTCATACGCTTGATACCAGCAGTATCTTGAATAGTAGTATCATGAAATTGTTCTATGACGGTAGCTTGAGTAGTACCAGGAATATCAGACACTACATTACGCTCATAGCCAAGCATAGCATTGAATAATGTAGATTTGCCAGCATTTTCCTTACCTATAATCACCCATTTGTGCTTTACAATCTCTTCTGACTGTATCTCCGGAATATTATAATATTCATCATTCAATAAATCTTCATCATCATGTTCTTTCGAATCTATATCTGTATCAGTATCTACAATATTATTAACATTCTCCTGATGCGATTGTTTCATTTGCATTGTATCATCATGTTCATTATCACTACTCTCTTCTTCAGATAATTTATCTAATGTACGTCTAAATTTCTTGATTTCACGTTGATTAGTCAATGTATGCACAGGAATAGTTGCTGGTAATTCAGCTAAAATATCATTCATATACGTATTACCAAAGCAAATCAAAATCTCAAAAGGCACATGCATTTTACGCACACTATGTATCACATCTAGATCTGTATGATTTAACGCGTAATTACCATTGATTACTATATACATTTTGTCTATTTTGTATCTCGATAATTTTGCTAGATTATCTGGTAAATCTAATACAGTCAGATTCTTATCTATATGAGCATGAATATCAATAGTATTCTTATTTTCATATTTGATATCCATCAATGCGGACACTACGCGAGTTTTCCCAACTTTACTTTTACCGTAGATACCTATTGTATACATAGTTTAATCATAGCATTGCTACAAGGAATAGCAAGATTACAAACAGTATGATTGCATATTCTTCTAATACTTCTTCTCTAATTGCATCTGATTATATTCTTTTCTATACATAACTAACAAACATCCGTTCTAAAATAGTTCATCATTGTAAATTTTGTTTTATGTTCTTGAATATGTATGTTTTTATGATAGTATTTATTTGGGAGCGGTGGCCGAGTGGTTAATGGCAACAGACTGTAAATCTGTCGACGCGAGTCTTCGTAGGTTCGAATCCTATCTGCTCCATTTTTATGCGGATGTAGCTCAATGGTAGAGCCGCAGCCTTCCAAGCTGAAGACGTGAGTTCGATTCTCATCATCCGCTCGTTTCATATATTCATTTTATAAGTTACACAGACTTAATATCAATAAGTCGATTCTCATCATCCGCTCGTTTCATACACAAGTTAGACAGGCTATTAATTCAACATATCCAACACATATCATATATACGATGTATAATCTCATACTGTAAATACACTCATGATGTCTCTTATAATAGATAAGTAATAGATATCTATGATTGTATTTATAAGTATTACACTGCAACATAATACTCTCATATATAAATATACATATTGACTCATGCATATACTGCTTATTGAATACTTTTATCAAAAGCACCGGATTACCCTTGTATTACATAATATGTTCATATATAATAATGTGATACGAAAGGTTTTAAAATGAACGTAGGAGTAGAAAAAGAAAATTTAAATACTGGTACATTGGGTCACGTTGACCATGGTAAAACTACTTTGACACTAGCATTAGCGTCTATAGCAGGTAATAAAGCCATTAAATTCGATGACTTAGATAAGGCACCAGAAGAAAAGCAAAGAGGTATTACTATTAATACAGCTCATGTGGAATATAACACAGAAAAAAGACGTTATTCTCATGTGGACTGCCCTGGTCACAAGGACTATATTAAGAACGCTATTACAGGTGCGGCTCAAATGGATTGTGCTGTGTTAGTAGTATCAGTTACAGACGGTGTGATGCCTCAGACAAAAGAGCATATTCTTTTGGCAAAACAGGAAAGCATCAAAGATATTATCGTGTTTGTTAATAAGTGGGATACAGTTGGTGATGATGAAGAATCACAAGCTTTAGCTGAAATGACTATCGATGATATTCGTAGTGAATTAACTCGTCAAGGCTTTGATGGTAAGAATACTAAGGTGATCAAAGGTTCTGCTAAATTAGCTCAAGAAGGTAATCCTGTAGGTATTGCTGCTGTTAAAGAGTTATTGGCTGCATTAGACTCAGTTCCAACTCCTCAACGTAGCGTTGATAAACCTGTATTGATGGCTATCGAAGATGTTACAAACATTCCTGGTAGAGGTACAGTAGTTACTGGTAGAATCGAACAAGGTACAGTAATACCTGGTGAGTACGAATTAGTAGGTATCAAGCCAACATCAGTAGCTGTTGTTACAAGCATCGAAACATTCAGAAGAACACTTCCAAGCGCTGCCGCAGGTGATAACGTAGGATTGTTGTTAAGAGGTGTTAAGAAAGACGAAGTAATGAAGGGTCAAGTATTAGCGGCTAAGGGAAGCATTAAGCCTTTCACTAAGTTCAAAGCAGAAATCTACTTGTCTACTGAATTAGAAGGTGGTCGTAAGAAACCTGTGTTTACTGGTTACAAGCCACAATTCTATTGTAGAACAGCTAACATTACTGGTAAATTAGAATTACCTGAAGGTAAGGAAATGCTTATGCCTGGTGAGACATGTACTGTAATAATTACATTAGAAAAACCATTGGCTATTAATGAAGGTGCACGTTTCTTGATGCGTGAAGGTGGCATTTCTATCGGACCTGGAAAAGTAATCGAAATTTTACCAGACGCAGTTGCAGCTAAGAATACTAAAAAATAATAAAATATAAGAATACTGCAGACTCCAAGCGGAATAATTAAGTTACATTATGAGATATATATAGTGATATGAATAATTAAGTTACATTATGAGA
>CAZLVD010000001.1:112656-122393 GCA_964563095.1 uncultured Rickettsiales bacterium | reverse complement strand
ATAGTGATATGAATAATTAAGTTACATTATGAGATATATAATAGTTATATACTACTATCAAACATTATGTATAAAACTTTGTAGATAAATATAACATCATCAGTATACTAACAATAGCAAGTTCAGACAACAGCCACATCTATACTTAGCATCTAAGATATACTGAGTCACATACTCATATATCATTAATATCACACGTATAGACTATATCTTAATTGTGCTATTTATATTAGATAACATCAGAGCTTCTATATTACCATCTAGTACAGACTCTACATTATACTCTTCATGTTTAGATCTAAGGTCTTTTACTAATTGATACGGATGCAATATATACGATCTAATCTGATTACCCCAACTAATATCATCCTGCGCCAAGGTATTCTCTTGATGTTTTTTCTGCATTTTCTCCTGTTCATACATATATAATTTCGATTTTAGCAATTTCATAGCTATCGCTCGATTACGATGCTGAGATCTATCTTGTTGCGATTCTACAGTAATACCAGATGGTACATGTTTGATTTGGATAGCACTATTGGTTTTATTCACATGTTGACCGCCTGCTCCAGACGCTTTACACTCTTTAATAATTAAATCTGCCGGATTAATCTCTATATCTATAGTATCATTAAATTCAGGGGTAATTGATACAGCTACAAAACTAGTATGACGACGTGCATTTTTATCAAATGGCGAAATACGTACAAAGCGATGTATACCATGCTCATGCTTAAACCAACCATATGGAAATGATCCGACAGTACCGCTAATATTAATTGTAACATGTTTAATAAGTGCACTATCATCTTTCAAAATATCTACAATTTCATACTGATAACCTTTTTGAATGCAAAATTTTGTATACATTCCTAGTAAAATTCTTACCCAATCTTGAGCTTCGGTACCTCCAGATCCAGCATGTATATGCATAAAACAATTTAATGGATCTAATTCATGAGCAAATTTACAAGCAATATACATATTACTTGTTGTTTTCAATAATTTATCAGCATCTAACATGGACATTTCTAACAAATCATTTTCTAACGTTTTATCTGCTTCGATCAATGTAAATACATGTTGAATATCTGCAAAATCCCTCTCTGCTTGCTCAAAAAGACTCAATTGCTCTTCTAATACAGATTTATTTTGCATGAGCTCTTTATAAGTTTTTTGATCACTCCATGCATTTTCTACATTTAATTTAGCATTAATAACATGTAATTTATCATGATGTTTGTCAAAGAAAACCTCTATACGCGTTTAAGTATGAAGTGATAGTATTTAAAGTTTCTTGCAATGACATAAACAGATTATAACATAAACTATTGTAAATTATACTAATATCATCTATTTACGATATCACATGCATTGTCACTTTACTAGAGAGATAAATCAGGTATATTTCAATACTAGATTGAACGTACCGTCTAAATATATTATAAATATAAACTTTTGAGAGATCAGATATAATCCTAATTTATCATACACTTTCTCCACAACTGCTTGAGTATCTGAGAAGAGTTGTTTAAATATCTTGAATTGATTATAAGAAAGAGGTTTAGAATATGCAAGTAAATATATTTGATCCACTATGAAAAAATTAGTCCATAATAATGCATTAAATTCTATTTGGTATAACTTTGTATCTTTTTGCCCAGGAGCTATTTTTGATAGCGATACTTTAATTCTCTGAGAAAATTGCATACTTATTTTTTTAAACATAATATTTTTAATATCATCTATTGCTTGAAATAATATACCTGTCTCTAAACATCTCATTGTTTTACATATAGATACATTCATTATTAACGGTTTACCTATGATCTCATGCGGATTTTTCTTGAAAAGTTTCTCAATTGCTGTTTTTACAAAACCTGTATTAATAGAACAATCAATAATACCAATTTGCATACGTACAAAACCTTTTGTATGCCAATTGGATAGATGTAGACAACCATATTGAGACATATGATTCATAAAAATATTTCTATAAGGTAATGTCGAGAGACCAATACTCATTTGAGTCTTTTGAAATATTGACAATGGATATGTTGTAACAATATGAATATCTTGAATCTTAATATTACGCAATAAATTAGTAACAAGACTAGTAAATACTTTTATAGCACCATCTTGATAGTATGCTTTAGATTGCTCTAAAGAGTCTGCGATATATGGCGCTATATGCTCTTGACATTGTATAGTAAATTTATTAAATAAATTTGCAGACGTAGGGATTGTATCTATCTTTTTTCCTATTGTTTCTATTATAGATACAGGCATGTGAGTAAACAGAATATTCAATATACTCAATAATTCCTGATGAATAGTGGTTATTATCTGAAAATTTTTAAAACTCAACACTATACGCTTTGAATAAACAAATTGTAAATTTTTAGTCAGATTATGCAGATTATTCATTTCTAATTCTATGTCCGTGATCTGAGAACGTCTGCCGGATCTATTGCGAGTATCATTCGTTGGCTGATTATCTGAGACAATGTTATCGAAAGATGTATGTTTATTGCTTTCAGCATTTGTATCCGCATATCCAAATACAAGACATATTAAATAAGCAGATTGTAAAATCTTATACATATAATTCATTATAAAGTAATCAAAGTAAATAGTAAATGCATGTTCCAATTCTTTTATAAGAAAATATATATTAAATGTAAATTACTTAGCAAACTTGCTTGTAATCTTATTTGCACATGATGTGAAAGAGTTAGTATTCAAGCTAGGAGTATTGAAGCTGAATGCAAATGTAGCCTGAGTATTAACATATAAATTCACTAATGAATATGAGAACAATACACCACCCTTATACTTTAGTGATTCATTCTTTTCTATATTACCTAATATAGTAATATAAGGATTAATCTTAGCTAATACAGTACCAGTATAACCTTTCTCGTTACGCTCAATCTGTACTGCAACATAATGTAAAAATGCTAACAGAGCATTGTAACGAATACCAGCAACTTGCATTGCTTTTGTTAAGAAAGTTTTTACATGTATTGAATTTGAATAATAAGCACTAAGAATTACACCAACGTTATCAGTATTCACAGTCTTTGTGAATGTATGACATACAACAGCTGTAATATTATTGAGTATTGCTAACTGTGATATATTACCACCAATATAAAATGCATGAGCAGCATTCGCCGATGTCATTCTATCAATAATTTTATCTTCTCTGCTTATAGAATTTGCTACATCAGTATCAATCACACCAGCTCTACCAAAACTGTAAGCCAATCCAAGATTTCCTCTATATGATTTGAATATAGACATGATCGTCTGTTTTATTGAATCTTGACTAGATCCTTGAAAAGTTACATCACCTTTGATACCTAGTGTTTGTGAAAATAGAGTGAATGTTTCTCTAAAAGATACTGTACATAATAATTTTGTATTTTTTATCTTGTTTAGCCATGTAGAATCTCTTGAAGTGCTTGGAGCTCTTGGAGTGCTTGTGCTTGTAATGCTTTCTTCTACATCTGAATTGAGTGCTGACATTGGAACTACAACTGCTGCTAATAGCCCTAACAATTTTTTATTTACTTGCTGCATGTAAAAATAGTAACATATTTTTTATTTAAATCAAATATTAATTTTTTTGTTTTATTATTTGTACTTTTAAAACGATCATGCTATACTCCTGTCGTAGGATGAATGGCTGAGCGGTTGAAAGCACTGGTCTTGAAAACCAGCGAGCAGAGATGCTTCGGGGGTTCGAATCCCTCTTCATCCGTTTTTTGCGAGGAATTTTAAATGAGTACAATATCTTGTAGTGAAATCCGTTCTGGAATGGTATTAAAATTTGAAGGCGATCTATATAGAGTATTAAGTAGCGCTGCGGTTACACGTGGTAGAGCTACTTCTTTCCAAGTTGTAGAAATGCGTAAAATACGTGACGGTAACAAAAATGAACATCGTTTTAGAGTAGATGATACTATTGAAACAGCATATATTGAAAAAATTAAATTGAATTATTCTTATCATCAAGATAAAACATATACATTTTTAACTCAAGATACCTATGAAGAAATCCCATTTGATATGTCGGATATGGATTTTAATTATCAGTTTTTAAGTGATAATAATGAAGTAGAAGCTGAATATTGCGATGGTCAATTGATAGGATTTGAATGGCCATCTAATGCACGTGTTGTATGTCAAATTGCTGAGACAGATGCGTATATTAAAGGTCAAACAGCTAAAGCTTCAGGTAAAATAGCTATTTTAGACAATGGCTTTAAAATGAATATACCTGCTCATTTGATTACCGGAGATTGGATTGAAGTAAATCCAAGTAAAGGTACATATGAAGGTGTAGCGGCAAAGCCTGGTAAATAATCCTATATAATATCTGATTTGAAGATTTCATAATTATTTTACTTTCATAATATATCATAGTATTATGAATGTTTTTTTGTTAATTGCTATTGCAAGTTATGCTTCAGAAGTATTACCATTTGAAATCAATACGAATAACACAGCAAAATCTGAGAATACACAGCAGATCATAAATAATCAGCTCAATCTTAATAAGTCACATAAAAAATCAGCAGCGCAATATAAATTATTATCTAAACAGTTCGATATATTATATGATACTAAACATATTACTTTTGATGAACAGCATGCATATATACATATAGATAAAAGAATATTGAAACAAGATCAAAACAATCTTCAAACTACAATAATAGAACTTATAAAAGAGATATGTAAATTTTATAATATTTATTTAGAAATTGAGAAATATACAGAACTCAATCAGTGCTCGGCAACGATAGAGCATATAATCAAAGATTTCATATTGAATCTCATGATATATCTGCAAATTCCAAATTCTTGTCTCAAAACATTATATTATCTTTTTTTATTAGCAATATTTGATAAATCTAAAACAGCAGAATTATACAATGTTCTCATTCCTTTTCATTCAGAATATGAAATCTTTAAACATTTAAAGAGTAAAAATAAAGATATTATGAATTTTATCTTTACAAATAAAGATGCCTATCTATTAAATATTGATGAGCAAGGCAAGATCTATATCATCAATCATAAAGGTGAAGTATATGATAAAAGACAAACCTTTTATAGTACAGCTGTCACTATAAATTATTTAAGAATGATTCATATGTATTCTGTCTTATTTCCTAAATATATTCCCTACGCTACTCAAGCATCAAATACTATAGAATTAAATAAAATCATTATGTTATTAACCTTATCGTATATTAAAAAACACCATATACAGAATGAACAAGAAAAACTTAAGATATATAATAATTTCATGATTAGTATTTTTAACAAGAATTAATAAGTATTAATGAAAGCTATCTAATCTTGTCTCTTTTATATCATAATATGAAATGTTATCATGATGTATGTTAATTAAATTATATAATACTGGCACAAAAATGATAGAAGAATTTAAAACATTAGCACCTGGCAAAGTCAGCATGTATGTGTGTGGACCTACAGTATATGCCAAACCTCATTTAGGTAACGCTAGACCTATGATTGTATTTGATGTATTGTATCGGCTTTTTATACATAATTTTGGTATCAAGCATGTAAAATATGTACGTAATATTACAGATATAGACGATAAAATTATTAATAAAGCAAAAGAATTAAATTGTAGTATTTATGATGTCACTTCGAAAGCATTAGCAGAATTTGAGTATATACAAAAAGAATTAAACATACTAGCACCTACAGATCAACCAAAAGCTACCGAATACATCGAGCGTATGTGTGTAATTATCAAAGATTTGCTT
This sequence comes from uncultured Rickettsiales bacterium, assembly GCA_964563095.1. Lineage (GTDB taxonomy): Bacteria > Pseudomonadota > Alphaproteobacteria > CAJXXZ01 > CAZLVD01 > CAZLVD01. The sequence continues at coordinate 116,583 of CAZLVD010000001.1, read as the reverse complement.
GATAAAGGACATGCGTATATAAACGATCTAGGCGATATTCTCTTTAAAGTAGATACATTTACAAGTTATCATTTTTTCCAAGATAATAGTCAATCACAAGTACATAGAATTAACAGCACTGACAAGCATTCCGAGGAAGATTTTGTCTTATGGAAAAATGTCATTGATGAAGATTTTGAAAAATATCAATTCGCATGGGAAACGCCTGTATATATGAGAAAAAATCCTGATGTAAAAAATTTTGGTCGACCTGGTTGGCATATCGAATGTACAGCTATGAGTACTGCTATTTTAGGTGAAAAATTCGATTTGCATGGAGGAGGGTCAGATTTAATTGCACCTCATCATCAAAATGAACGAGCTCAAACATGCGCATATACATGTCAAGATGATTGCGCCAATTATTGGATGCATAATGGGATGATACAGATTGATAATGGAAAAATGTCCAAATCCTTGGGAAATGTCTTGTATTTAGATGAAGTATGTGCAGATTTTGATCCATTATCTGTCAGATTTTATATGCTACATACTCATTATAGACATCCTCTACTCTGGTCTAATGAAATTTTAGCTCAAATGCACTTAAAATATACGAATGTTATCAAACAAATTTATATACATGCTAAGACCATGACCGCATGCAACGTTACTCAATCTCAATCTATATGTGATGTAACGCAAAAAGGATTCTTGTATTACTTCTGTCCTATGTATTGGATCAATTTATTCTCATCAAACTCAAGTAAAAATACATTTTCTTTTGCAGAATCCACATCTACATTAGAGGCATTATCCAATGATCTCAATACACCTTTAGCAATCACAAATCTATTGCAGCATATTACAAAAAATCAATACGAACAAGCCATCTCTGCTATGTATATTTTAGGATTATTGTCTAAAAATATTATGAATGATATCAAAACAGTTTCATGGAAAATCATTGCTGACAATTGTCTACAATGGCTACAAAGACGCGCATTAACTCAAGAACAAAAAGATTTATTACAAAAAAGATCTGAGGCTCGTGCTCAGCAAGATTATCAACAATCAGACATCATCCGTAAAACTTTAGCTGATCAAAAAATATTAGTAGAAGATACAAAAGATGGATATTTGTGGTATGTATTATAATTTACTGTAGCTGATTGTTGTATGATAATCGATCATAATCCATAAGCGTGAAAATATACCATAGTTGTTTTTTGTATTATTTACTTGCATTACTGAGCAATAGACGGTATCATTTGACAATATGCAAATGCTAGATATGTATAGATCCATGCTATGTGGTAATGTTACAAAAAAAGATATAGATAAAGAAGTTGTTTTGTGCGGTTTTGTATCCATAAAAAGAGATCACGGTCAATTAGTATTCATAGATTTACGAGATCATACAGGACTTGTACAGTGTATTTTTGAGAATAAGATTAATGAAGATACAGTGAACAAAATTACTCGTGAAAGCGTTATACAAATTCATGGCAAAGTATCTGCTAGAGAAGATTTTCTGATCAATAATAAAATTACTACAGGTGAGATTGAAATACGTGTAACAAAATGTAATATTTTATCATTAGCCAAACCATTACCATTTGATATGGATAGCGAGATTTCCGAAGAAGCAAAACTAAGATACAGGTATCTCTATTTACGTAATGAGAAAATGCAAAAAAATATGCAATTACGTGCGGATGTAATGCTGTATTTACGTAATAAAATGACAGAATTAGGTTTTATGGAGATACAGACACCTATTTTAACCGGTACCTCTCCTGAAGGAGCTAGAGATTTTCTTGTACCAAGTCGCTTACATAAAGGTAAATTCTATGCATTACCACAGGCACCACAGCAATTTAAGCAATTACTCATGGCATCTGGTATAAACAAATATTTCCAAATTGCTCCATGTTTTAGAGATGAAGATAGTCGTGCAGATAGATCTCCAGGTGAATTTTATCAATTAGATTGCGAAATAGCTTATGCAGATCAAGATTTAGTATTAAAGACTATAGAGAATGTAACAGTTGATATGATGAAGAAATTCTGGTATGGAAAAATAGCTAGCGAGAAATTTGAAATCTTGACACATGAATATGCGGCAAAAGTATACTGTACAGATAAACCAGATTTACGTAATCCATTAAAATTCCATGATATTACAGAAGAAGTCAGATATACTGACTGCCATATTTTCCAAGATGTATTTGCTAAAGGCGAAGGTATAGTAAAAACATTATTTGTACAGTATGAATTAACAAAGAAAATTATTACAGAATTAGAAGAAGCTGCACGTAAATTCGGACTAGGCGGCTTAGCGTATATCAAGCGTGAAAATGATCAAATTTCTGGTACAGGTAAAAAATTATTCGAACAAGCTATGCTGGATAAATTATTAAGTCAAGATGGATATTTGTTTGTATTTGCAGGAAAAACACCAATGGTAATGCGAGCAGGTAATCATGTGCGCTGTCATTTATTCGACTTATTTGAAGCATCCAAGCATGCTGATACTCTACACTTCTGTTTTATAGTAGATTTCCCAATGTATGAATACGATCATGATACTAAAAAGTTAGACTTTGCACATAATCCATTTTCTATGCCTAAAGATAATCTAGATGGTGATTTATTAGGATTAAAAGCATGGCAGTACGATTTAGTATGCAATGGTATTGAATTAGCAAGTGGAGCTATTAGAAATCATAAACCAGAAGTATTACTCAAAGCATTTAGTTTAGCAGGTTATACAGAAGTTCAAGCCAGAACCGTATGCGATTCATTAATCAATGCATTTACTTATGGAGTACCGCCACACGGAGGATTTGCAGTAGGATTCGATAGATTATTAATGATCTTATGCGGCGCTACAAACATCCGTGAAATCATCGCATTCCCATTAACACAGAACGGTCAAGATTTACTCATGCATGCTCCTAGTCTCATTCCAGATATCTCATATCTTGGACTGCAATTGATGAATGATGTGAAAGAGTAGTAAATATAGTATCTGAAGGCAATGTATGAATGATGCGAATTGTTAAGAGTGTATCTGAATACATATTCTATGCAATTCTGTAATTCATAATATACATTAAATTCTATGATATATCGTCCATATGCTAGATATCGAGCTTATACAAGAAGCACATGTATCTCTTATAAATTATCTGTAGCTAGCAACATATACTCATTAATGTTGCTATGCATATCAATATATAAATAATATACACTTCAGACAATACACACCATAAATTTACCCTCGCCGAGAATATATATGCAACAAAAGATATGAGTATATATGATATCTTTTAATATTCAAAATCTACTATGATATACAACGGTGATTATATGCCTTTATATCGCTTGATAGTTATATTATGTGTATAAAGTTATTAAAAAGTAACTTTTATATTAAAAATATCACATGGCGTACAATAGATTTTTATTACTATATAGTTCAGTAGTATTGCATATATCATCTACAAGAGATATGATGCATTCGTCTGTACAAGAGCATACGAGCAACGAAGCTACAACTGCATATACACCTAATCATTATACTAGCGGATCTATGCCTTCCTCGCCTTTTGCTTCATCGCGTTTTTCATTACCATTGCAAGTAGCCCACAATCAATCTACATTATCTAGAATAACCCAGGAGTATTCTGAACGTCAAGAACACATAGAATACTTAATGCAGCGTTTAGAAACTTCAGAAGATTCTACACGGCGCTTAAGGAGAGAGTTTGAACAACATACACCAGATCGGGAGCAGCGAGAGCGTAGTCAGACTCATGTATCATCTATAATGACAACTCCTAATACAGTATTATCCAGATCAGCTCAGAAGTATGATGAGCGTCAAGAACAATTAAAAATAACATGTCAGCGCTTAGGACTCGATGTAGAACAACGTACACC
>CAZLVD010000001.1:90403-112556 GCA_964563095.1 uncultured Rickettsiales bacterium | reverse complement strand
GTACACCAGAGCGAACACAATTTACATCACATACACCAGATCGGGAGCAGCGAGATAGTCGTTCAGCAGTATATGTATCGTCTACAGCTCCTACAAATGCATATCTACAAGAACAACGTACACCGGAGCGAACACAATTTACATCACATACACCAGATCGGGAGCAGCGAGAGCGTAGTCAGACTCATGTATCATCTATAATGACAACTCCTAATACAGTATTATCCAGATCAGCTCAGAAGTATGATGAGCGTCAAGAACACATAGAATACTTAATGCAGCGTTTAGAAACTTCAGAAGATTCTACACGGCGCTTAAGGAGAGAGTTTGAACAACGTACACCGGAGCGAACACAATTTACATCACATACACCAGAGCGGGAGCAGCGAGATAGTCGTTCAGCAGTATATGTATCGCCTACAGAGCATACACAATCTACTCAGAAACCATCCGTCATACGGACTCCTTCTTCTTTGACAACATGGCTACAGACATCAAATAATACCACAGCACCAACTCAAGCATTGACAACAGAAGCGCATACAACTTCACATAGCGTCTCACATCTGCATAGAAATACTACAGAACAAACTCCCATATTACATTCATCCACTCAATTGAACTCGTACACGTCTGCAGCAGTAGTACAAACAGCCAATACATCATCTAGGCGATTAATAACACCTACCGCACCACCTATAGCACCTGTATATAAGACATCAGTACAGCAAAGCACCTCTGCACCCTGCAAATCCAATACAAAAGACAATCCACTGCATACATATTCTATCTCATCTACTTCAGAGAGCGAATCCATCAATAGTATAACTACTGCTTATGATAGAAATTCCTTCAATAATCTAGAACAACGCTTATTTCTTACATACGGATTGTTAAAAATTTATAACAGTAAACATTCATCAAAGCTACTCGCGCTAAAAAATCAATTAATAGTACATATTAGTAATCATCAGCAACATGAAAATTTTCTTGTACTTCATGCATACACTGTCATTCATCACATACAGTTAGAATTAAACTCAATACGTCATTCTTTACCATGGCAACTCTTCCAACAATACATACAGTCATATGTATATAAACAATATAGTCTCACCGAGACTGATCTACATCATGCTCTATTTGGCACATCAACAAGTCTTGTAAATAGACTAATGTGTATACATTTCATGATTCTTTGCATATATGAGAAAATATCAAACGATACACTGACTACTGAAAATAAACAACTATTAGATACATATAATAATATTTTATATTTCATTCATGCCAATAAAATCAGCCTGAATGGTAGCGCTGCTAATTCTACTAATGCTAATTTGTCTGGTCAATCATTAATACCTCATCCTAAAAATTTTGAAATGACAGATCCTAGCGTTAATAGAGTATATACCGAAAACATCACAGTAAAGCAGACTAATCAGGCAGATGATGAGATATATCGTATGAGAAGTGTTTCACAACAAGTATATTCTACTGTTCAGCCAGATTTTATATCACCTCCAGAGAGCACTGTAAGGCAGAATACTGGAAAAATCTCACGTAAAGCACAGTATAAATCATAATTTATATATGCATTGTAAAATCTTCCAGGAATTAGTTGCAATCCAACGAAAAACATTATATACTGACTTCAGGTTAACATGCTTAAAACACATAGTGGTATCAAAAAAAGATTCAAAGTTACAGGTAGTGGCAAGTTGAAAATTTCTCAATCCGGTAAGAGACATGGGTTACGTAGACGTTCAGCGCGTTCATTAAATGAACATACAGGATATACATATGCTCATAGCGGCGACATTAGACGTCTCTTAAGAGGTATGCCTGGACAAAAAATCAGCAGAATTACAAACTACAGATTAAATCCAGCGAATAAAATTCGTGTCTTCGATCAAATATGCACTACTTCATGTGTTAATTCAAGCGTAGAAACAGTTGTCGCTCCGGTTACTACTAAATCTGCAAACACTACAGAAAAAAAAGTAGTACAGAAAGAAGCAGGAATTGTAGAAAAAACTAAAACAGAAAAGAAAGCTAAAGATGCAAAGGAATCTAGCAAAACTTCAACAAAGAAAACTAATGGATAAGGAGTACGGCAATGACAAGAGTAAATAGAAGCAGTATAGCAAGACATAAAAAAGTATTATCTCAAGCTAAAGGATATTTCGGTAGAAATTCCAGATGTTATAGAGTAGCAAAACGCGTAGTAGAAAAAGGTTTGCAATATGCTTACCGTGACAGACGTAATAAAAAACGTGAAATCAGATCTTTATGGATTCAACGTATTAATGCTGGTGCACGTGAATTAGGTATGACATACTCTACATTCATGCATTCATTAAAACAACGTAATATTGAATTGAATCGTAAGTTATTATCTGTTTTAGCGACCAATGGTCAATTAGGCACATTATTAAATTAAGTTCATTAACAGATTAGAAGATTAGAGTGTTGATATTATAGATATGATATATACACAATTTGCGTGTGAGATATACATGCGCGTTTTTATATAGAAGATGTCATGGTTTTATATAGAAGATGTCATGGTTTTTTCAGCAGTATACTATACATACACAGATCATATCGAGCAGCCACATATATCAAATGCTGTATAGATTAGTTTATGATAGTACAGATTCTCTACAAGATATAGATACACTAAGATATGCATGATCTGCTTATTGTCTTATATCCATTATTAATTCACAAATAAATATCATACTGTTATTGTAATAGCTATCGCACTGTAATATAATGTCTGCATGAGAATTAATCAAATTATCTATTCATACATGCAAGGAGTTATGCGCATTGCTAAGCCTGATGATATTACTCATATTTATCACGATTGCGAAAATCTCTTATCTATATTGACTTTTTTAAATAAATTACAAGATTCTGTACCATGGCAATATTATGCAAAATGCGTACAATTCTTAGTTGACGAGATCAAATTACATACTATTACCTATTCATTGCTGCTCAGTATAAAGATTAATGGTCATTGTTATTACTTAAGAGATATCTTTCAAGCTATACAAACTCATATAAAATCTTTTGATACATTCAATATTATATATATTACATCACAAGAATGTCAGCAACAACATGAGATACAGACAATATTACATCATATCGATCTCTCTAAGCAGATTAAAGTACATTTTAATGTAGATCAAAAAATTCTAGGAGGATTTAAATTAATAGCCAATAATATTATATACGATTATTCTATAGCCACTATCATAGAGCAAGCTAGAGAGCAGATTGACACGCAATTAGATATGAGTTCTTTTTTATAGTATTGCTATAATTTGTCTTTTAAGAATTAATGATTTACATATCATATCTTTGATTATTATTTATCAATCTGTTTTACGATCTTTTAATGATATTGATAAGCGCATGATATTTATATTTTATTCTTGGATATTATGTGTATTAATAATAATGTAGTATCAGATAACAACATAATAATCAGTAATTTTATTCTTATATATATAACTTTATCGTAAATAACTAAAACCTGATAACCATAAAGGATCATTTCTATGCATTAATTTAATATTATTAATTTGATACTTCAGCATAGTCAATCTCTCCAAGCCCATACCAAAAGCTATAGCCTGATAATTAGCTGGAATATTTGCTCGCTCAATAATCTTTGGATGTACAATACCGCAGCCTAATAATTCCAGCCAATTTTTCTGATTCTTTAGTCGTATATCTACTTCAGCAGAACAGTAAGTAAATGGGAAAAATGATGGACGAAAACGTACAGCTTCAATATCAGGTAGTAATTTATGCACAAATGACATAATCCATCCTTTTAAATGCTGTACTGTAAAATGACTCCCTAATATCAAACCTTCAAATTGACTAAACATAGGCGAATGAGTAGCATCACTATCACGTCTATATACATTACCAGACATGATTATTTTATATTGTTTATCCTGATTGAAGCAAGCATTTTCTGAAGCATTTATTTTTATCTCACAATCATTCATTTGACTATGTAAAATTGTATCATTTGCAACAGTATTGCTCATCTGCAACATATCATCAATTGATTTACCTTGCTTTTTTAGATCAGCTGCAAGCTTAGAACGCATATGTGCAAAAGCTCTATTTTGTAATGATGTAGTCTGTGTTCTTAATAATAATTCATCGGTATTTGCCATATAAAATGTATCAGCATCATGTCTGGAAGGATGGAATAATGGTGTATTTAAAAAATCAAAATTATTATATTTTGTATCGATATCTCCCCCTGTAATATGCTCATATCCTTGCTCCAAAAACATATCAATTACCTGATTAGTAGCGTGACTCAACGGATGCATAGAGCCTAGATTTATCTGAGGTTTGTATGTATCATAAGACGGTTTAGAATGCATACTTTGGATGTCAGATGTTTTATCGTCATATATCTGCTCTACATCATATTTCAGCATTTGTATTTGCTTACCATACTCTGCTCTATCTTCAGCTGCTATATCTTTAATTTTCTTATTATAACTAGAGAACATACCATATTTACCAAATATCTCTTTATGCCATTCTTGTAAAGTATTATAATCATTAATATCATTCAATTTAGCTTTAGCGCGTTGCACTAATTGCTTTAATTCGTCTAATATTTGTAACATGTATGTAGTATAGCAGGTTTTCTGATCTGCTAAAATAAAATATAACAACTATGATAAAGAACAATGATAATCAGATACCAAATGAACAAGCACATACTACTCAAATAGATGAATGCATACATGAACACATTGATAATATCGATACTTCAATAGAATTCAACAGTATAATGAAAGAAAAACATATTCTGGATGAATATATAGCTTTATGTGAAGCGAAATTAGCATTATCTCAGAAAAAACAGACAGAGCAAGATTTAAAATATAATTGGAAACATAATGCTAGACAAAATCAATTACCAGCGGAAGATTGGCATACATGGCTCATTCTTGCAGGTAGAGGATTTGGTAAAACACGTACAGGAGCTGAAACTATAAGACAATGCGTACAAAATGGCTATCGTAGAATAGGCCTGATAGGAGATACATTACAGGATATAGAGCAAGTCATGTTATTTGGGGAAAGTGGCTTGCTAAATGTACATGCTCCACATGAAAAACCTTATTATATAAGTTCAAAAGGTATAGTCAAATGGCCCAATGGTGCTATAGGAGTATGCATTAGCGCATGTACACCTGAAAAGATACGAGGACAGCAGTTTGATTGCGTATGGATTGATGAATTAGCTAAATTTTCTAATCCAGATGCTGTATACGATCAGATCAATCTTGCTCTACGCTTAAATACACCTCATGGCGATAAACCAAAACTGATTATAACTACTACTCCTACATCCATTGATTTACTAAAAGCATTGATTACAGATGCACATGTGACTAAAACATACGGTAGTACTTTTGACAATGAAAAAAATCTTTCTGTGCAATTTTTGAATAGTGTAAAACAAAAGTTTGAAGGATCAAAATTTGGTAAACAGGAATTATATGGAGAATTATTAGACACATCAAATGGATTATGTGAGCCATCCATGATTCAGTATAAACCTTATACTCAAGATGACTGTTCAGATATAATTATAGCTGTTGATCCATCTGTAGGAGGAGGCGATGAGACAGGCATAGTAGTAGTAGGAATATTAAAACATGAGCAATCTATCAAGTATGTAGTACTGGAAGATGCAAGCGGCGCATATAAAACCTCTTTATGGCCAGATATAGTAGTAAAATTATATAAAAAATATCATGCGAGATGTGTAGTTGCAGAAGTCAATCAAGGAGGAGATATGATAGAATCTTTACTAAGACACATAGATCCCTCGATACAATATGCTCCAGTACGTGCTATAAAAAGCAAAATATGCAGAGCGCAACCTATTGCTATGTTGTATGAAAAGGGATATGTATGTCATGCATTATATTTACCATTGCTAGAAAAACAATTATGCTCAGATAGATCACATATGGGCGTACGCTCTCCGGATAGACTTGATGCTCTTGTATGGGCCCTCACTTTTATCACTGAAAATTATACATTCACTGATAGGATTATATCATTCTCAGCATAATCGAATTGTCTGTATTCTCTGCATTATATGTATTTTTCACATCATTTTCACATTGTCTCACATATTTTCTATATCGATATTGATTTACATCTACATGAGCTATATCATTAATCATGAATAGAGAGCGAAAATCTAACACAGTGTTTATTACAACGCCAATATATTATCCTAATGATAAACCGCATTTAGGACATATATATACCAGTGTATTGTGCGATGTATTAGCCAGATATCATAGATCGCAAAATAAAACAGTGATTTTCTCTACAGGTTTAGATGAGCATGGACAAAAGATATATCGTACGGCTCTCAAAGCTAATATGTCACCACAAGATTACGCAGATCAAATGGCACCATTTTTCAAGGATGCACTCATTAAGTACAACATTAGTCATGATATTTTTATACGTACCACTGAACCACATCATACAATCTCCGCTCAAGCATTATGGTGCAAAATTCGTGACAATGGCTATATAGTACTTAATACATATGCAGGTTGGTATAATGTAAGTGATGAAGCGTTTGTTAAATCTGATGAAATCGCGCATGTGATTGAAGCGAATGTATCTGCTGTGACAAAAGACGGACGACAACTTATATGGCTAGAAGAAGATTGTTATTTTTTCAAACTCTCTCAATTTCAAGCACGGCTTATAGAATATTATCAGCAATATCCACATGCGATTTACCCTAAAAGCCGATTGAATGAAGTACTATCTTTTTTACAGCAGCCATTATTAGATATTGCCATCTCGCGAACTAGTCTCGATTGGGGTATTCTCGTGCCTAAGCAAGATAAACAGTCTACAGATCCAGACCAACAATCTACCTATCAAGCTAATATATCTACTGACAGATATAGCGCATCTACAGGACAGCATGCTTTTAGAGACAATGACTCGCTCTCTCCTGAACATGCGTGTAATTCACGAACACATGTAATGTACGTATGGATAGATGCATTAGCAAATTATCTTACAGTAATTGGATATCCCAATATGAATCAGCATGCATGGGATAATGTAATACATGTGATTGGCAAAGATATTTTACGCTTTCATGCTATTTACTGGCCAGCATTTTTAATGGCTGCTGATATTACATCTCCTAAACAGATAGTAGCTCACGGTTGGTGGTTAAGCGATACAGATGAAAAAATGTCCAAATCATTAGGCAATGCTGCCGATCCATTAGCTTTATTGGATACTTACGATAATGAACAAATACGCTGGTTTTTCTTACGTGAAATGACTGTAGGTGCAGATGGGAGATTTAGTACAGAGCGCGTAAATATTCGTTGGAATGAGTTAGTAAATAATATAGGCAATCTCATGCATCGCAGTACTACACTTATTAATAAAAATTATGCAGGTCATGTACTGGCCGTAGAAAAATGTCCTTATGCTACAGAATTACTCACACAGCTAGATCAATATATGAATGAATATAAACTTGAGCACTATACACAAGCTTTACTAGAGTATGCAAGCAATGTGAATAAATATTTTGATACTGAAGCTCCATGGAAATTGAATGACAATGCACATATAGTCCTCAGTAATGTCATGTATGCTGTAAAAGTACTTGCTATTGCATTATCTCCGATTTTACCTATGCGCACATCTCAAATGATGAATATGTTAAATATGAATCTAGCACAAGCGATATCTATCGAAGCAAAACTTGATATATGCGCTCAAGCTGCCACTATAAATTCCAATGATGTCATTTTATTTAAACGTATTTAATCAAGCGCAATATATTACTATTCAAACAATATCTCTAGCGATTTACTCTATAGCCCGAATAATAATAGCCATTCTGATTAAAGCATCGCTCAGATTAAATTCTATAGTTTGACTTAAATAATTATTCTGATTAAATAGCTATTAGTTTGGAAATATTGATTTTTATCCTCATGCATCATATACTCTCATTTGCATCATTCATAATCTATCACACAAGATAATGTCAAGCATTCAATATTTGCAATAAATGCTTTATAATGCTACATATACTCGCATAATTCATATTATAAATATTACTAATAATTCTTTCATCTCATTCAATACATAGCTTCATTATCATTTTTCGCATTTGTCACATCAGGAATAATGCAAATTACCCCGGATGTACTAATCAATGTTTTCACGCCATCAAAACCTTTACGTAAAACAGCACATGCTATATCAGCCGCATCGATTACCTTAAAGTCATACATACTACCAAATTCTCTCCGTCTAGCATCATATCCAAAATCTAGTATGTTTTTCTCCAGAATCTTTTCTACTACACTGCCAGGCGAGCGTAATCCGGCATTCTGAGCTATCATAGTTGTGATAGATGTCAATGCATTCTTCAATAATTTTGCTCCATTTGTATTAGCTTTAATATTCGCTGAGGCGTATAAAAACGCTGATCCGCCGCCAGGTAAAATACCGCCGTTTATAGCAGCCTGTACAGCATGTACAGCATCTTCCGCACGATCTTTTAATTCACCCATAGATAAACTTGAATATCCACCTACTTTAATCACACCAATACCGTTTGTCAATTTCGCTACACGTTCCAATAATTTCTCTTTTTCATACTCATTGGCATTAGCTTGAGCTAAAGATTCCAAATTCTTCACATATGCATCAAATTCTGCTTTATCTGATTGTCCACCTGAAATAATTGTATGATCTTTTGATGCTATCACGCGATTAGCTCTACCTAATTCATTTAATTGTAAGTTTTCTAGAGAATCATTAGTTTGCACACTCATTATACGAGTACCTGTCAATACAGCTATATCATTCAAAATACCAGCTTTATTATCTCCAAAACCAGGAGCTTTTGTACAGAATACTTTGATTTTATTTTGTAATTTATTCAAAATCAAACCACTCAATGCATCACCGTCGATATCATCAGCAACAATCCATAATGAACCAGCATTGCGAGCAACTTGTTCTAATAATTTTACCAATGAGAAGAAATTACTAATCTTATCCTGATATACCAAAACATATACATTATCATTTAATTCTGCAATACCTTTTTCTGCATTAGTAATGAAATATGGTGCAATAAAACCTTTATCTAACTGCATACCGTCTACTACATCTAATTCTGTAATACCGGTTTTAGATTCTTCAACAGTAATTATACCCTTTTCTCCTACAGATGCAGAAGCTTCAGCAATCATATTACCCAAAAATACATCACCATTAGCAGAAATTGTTGCGACTTGTTTAATCAACTCATTATTACCTTTTACTGGCTTAGCAACACTTCTTAATAATGTGACAGTTTCTTCTATAGCTTCATCAATTTCATTTATCAATGCTGTTAAATCATATCCAGCTACAATATATTTACGAGCTTCTTCTAACAGTGCATATGAAAATACTATTGAAGAGGTAGTACCATCGCCTTCAGACATTTTTAACGCAACAGATCGCAAAGTTTTTGCACCTAAGTTCTCGAAAGAATTTTCTAATTCCACAGATTTAGCTACAGTAACTCCATCTTTAGTAACCTTATGATCGCCATACTCTTGCTCTATCATAACAGTACATCCGTTAGGTCCAAGTGTACTTGCTACTATATCACGTATTTTTTTAGCTCCTGCAAATACTGCAGATCTAGCTTCTTCCCCATATAAAATCTTTTTCTTTGTCATCATTTCTCCTTATTTTTTATATTATTGCCAAGATATCTTTGAGATGTATTATATAATACATTTCTCCATTAGATCGAATTGAAATCGCATTATAAGCTTGAAACAAAATTATATTATCAAGTTTTAATGTATTCAAAATAGCAGTCTGTTTCTCTTCAGTACCATTACCGATAGAAATAATTTTTCCAACACATGGCTCTTCTTGATTATTATTTGATGGCATCAAAATTCCATCGCTTTTTGATTGAGTGATAATCTTTTTAACGCAAACACGATCACCGAACACTTTTAGTGCAGATATATCCATGTTTCCTCCTAATGTTGGATTTTATCACAGACATTCTGCAATGTAAAGGTTTTTATAGTCATATAATAATCATATACTCTCCATCAGATGTGATTTGATTATTGATTTATACGTATTTGTTTCTTTATTATTTGTGATATACACTATTTCATATGATCTGTACCTCTACAGCAAATCATGCATATCAACAATATATAGATAGGCTTATTGAAAATGCAGCAAATTATAGCAATATCTGTGTAGATTTAGATGGCACATTGATTCTAGAGGAATCTGCTATGCATTTCATCAAAAAATCCTGGTATAAACCGAAAATTCTCTTCAATATTTTTAAACATTTTATGAGATCTATGATGCATGCAGGAGCTTATATAGCAACGCAAATCAATGACTGGACACCTCGTAAATGGCTAATACAAGCTCTGATTGAACTTAAAACAAAACATGGGAAACATATTTTTCTAACTACAGGAGCTCATTATTTATTAGCGCAAAAAATTGTCACTAGTATACATTACACATATGATAATAAACAGCAGCAATTATTTCAAGATCTCATCATATCCAGTACGGAACAATACTACTGTGTTAAGTTAAATAAATTGAAAAAAATGCAAGAACATTTTTGTGAGGATTTTTTCTATATAGGTAATAGCGGACAAGATGTATCGATTTTTAAGCATACATTACACGGATGTATGATTACAAATAGTAAACGATTAATAAAGCAAATACCTAAAACTATCCTTATACTGCCTAATAAACATTAGCTCTATCAGTAATACTTTCGTCATCTAAGTGTCTTTCTACTCTATTTTCATTCTCTACATTTCTATCAAACGATTTAATGCCATTTTAAGCGTCTGAGTATCAATCATATTTATATCACCGCCAATAGGTATTCCAATGCCAATACCTCTAATCTTCACATTCTTCTTGATATTATTTTTAATATGCATAGTAGTTGCTTGACCTTCAAGAGTAGGACTGAGGGCTATAATCACCTCCTCTACTATATTTTCTTCAATAATTTGATTTAATCTATCTAACTGTACATCTTCAGGTAATATTTTCATTGTATGAGTCACAAGAGTTTCTAGTAAAAAATAATATCCATGATATTCTCCTGTTTTTTCTATATTGATCAAACTTGTGATATTCGACACAATGCACAATTGCTTGCCATTACGACTTGTATCTGCGCAGATATTACATAACATACTCTCTTTATTTTCAGTAAACACTCTACAATTTTTGCAAATAAATACATTATCATGTGCTTGCTGTGACACTACGATCAATTCTTGCAATATAGACTTATTATATAGTAATGAAAAAGCTATCTTCTGAGCATGTCTAATATTTATTCCATTTAATTTGGTCAATATTGCTATTAACTGTTTTAATTTGGAAGTATTCATACTATATTATATCTTAGCGTTCCATATTTTCAATGAGTATATATATCTAAAGTATGTCAAAACTCTACATTTTCTATACATTATAATAAATTTAAAAAATATGATAGAATGCTCGGGGATAAAAAATGAACTATACAGATTTCAAACAAAAACCACTTTGTTTAACCGTTCACATTCGTACAGATTCCACACATGTACAATATAGCACTTCCTGTCTCATTATATCTTCAAAGGATTCATTGGAAGTCATTTTACCTGAACATCAGAATGATCGATATATCATTGCACCTGGGCTGCTTTATTTATTACCTGCAGATAAAGCAGAATGGAAAGTATATCGTATTAGTCATGGTATTTGTGAGATTTCTGACAATAATATTTTGATTAACTGTATTTATTGTGCTGATATGCAATTATCTACGAATTTAAAAGCACGCTTGGATTCTATAAGAAATCCGTATGCTAAATTGCATACTCATTCATTTCAAGAAAGTCCAATGGATGCATTACTCAAATATAAACCTTAAGTGTATTAAGTGTATGCAAAATCTTTATTGAGCACACTATTTGATGATATGAGATATCTGCAATAATCTGCTAAAATAGCACATGTATACTTTTACTGCTCCAGGAGTAATAGTGAAATATATCGATCATATGTATTATAAAAAAGCCTATATTTTAACTAAATACGGATACTATAGCGGATATATATCATCATGGATCTCTACTCGTTTAGATATATTAACATACGTTACATGTGCATGGGAAAGTAAGGCTCCAGATTCTACAGGTTCATGGATTGATTTCATAGATCCTATACATTTATCTACCTCAAATATATATAATAACAACTATGATTATACTATATCCGAAAAAAATACCTCAACTATACAGTATGAGCCCAATGCTCGAGAATCAATATATCAGGACGCATCTATGATCTATCATTTAAAGAGCTCTAATGCATCACTTGTATTTTTAACTGCAAATTATATCGCTCAATTGTGCTTATGCTTACCTGAACATTATGCCGATCAACATATATGGAACTCAATGTTAAAATCGTTAATATATTTACAAGCTTCAGAATGGCAACATGCATGGTTTACATTTGAAATGAGTATACTTGATATGCAATATAATCGTTTTCAATATACAGCCAAACAATATAAAGATCTAACTCATGTAAATACTTCTAAAATAGCTCAATATACCAATAAATATGCAATGAAATTACGTAATAAGTTATATAAAGCATTGTAAATATGAGTACTTGCTCATATAATATCACAGTAGTTTATATATCTGAGCATTGATTGTATTTCAATGATCGCAGTCAATACAAGAAACACATCATTTATAGAAAAACACCATTTAGCCGTTGAATTAATCAAAAAACGTGTTACACTAGCATAACTGAAAGGTTTTATAATGGCTCGTTCGCAAAGTAAAGGTTTCTACGTAACAGAAGCAGTATATAGAAAAGTATTAAAATGGACAAAGGAGTCCGGTGCTATCAAGATTTATGATCGTGCATGTACAATTTATCCGTCTTGTGTAAGCAAGCCTTTTTTGGTACATAACGGTAAACAATTTATACCTGTAAATCCAACAGCCGACATGGTTGGACATAAGTTTGGTGAATTCTCTCCTACACGTAAATATACAAAGCGTGTATTTGATAAAAGCAATAAGAATCCAGCTGCTAAAAAACCAGGTAAAAAGTAAGTCTTTCAACTTTCCATACATTTATATACTAGCATGAATAAGATCCGTTGGATGAGATGATGTATAGAGCGTGCATGGTGTGCAGTGTGAGCATGGGTGGATGAGAGGGCTTATATCTGAATTATTGTAAATATACTAGCATGAATAAGATCCGTTGAATGAGATGACTGACGTCTGTATGTGTGCATGACGAGTCATTTACAAGTCATCATTATGAAGTTGCAAGATTATTATCAGTATATATCCACATTAAGCTCCTTCGCTTGTACACGCATACCCTGTATCGATCTCAGCTAAATATGTCATGATACCAGAAAACATATATCTTAAATCTCATGCAATTTACAAGTACTACATGCCTCAGCTAATGACACGCATACCCGTACAAGTCCAGCTCTATATTGCATCGCTACTATAGCTAATACATCTATCTTGAGATATATTCATTACGTTGCGATATCTATAATCATTAATACAACAGTACTAGTCATGCCACGATACACATCTTTCACCCATACAATATTCGTACAATATATCCAAATATTTTATTTTTTCTTATAATGCATACATCTATAGAACGTACTACGATCAATACCAGCATGCTGTGATGCTTTTGTCTGATTACCGTGATATTTATGAGTCAAATAACGACAATAAGCACGCATAACTTTATGCTTGACAGTATTAAAATCCTCTTTATCCCATGAAGTCTCTATAGCACCACAATTATTAGAAAGATATTGCAGATTTAATTTTTGAGGATCATTTAGAAGCATTTTATACGTAAGATGTTTTAATTCTGTCAGATTACCAGACCAGGTGTATGCATCAAGCATCTCTTTTTGTTCTATTGTAATTTCTGGCTGATGAGGTAAAGCAAAAGAACGTAATAAAGGTACAATATCATCTACACGATCACGTAATGCAGGTATAGATATAAAAATATTAGCTAACTTTTCATACAATTGATATTTAAACGTACCATTATCAGTACTATGTCTAATATTAGAGCTTACAATAGAAATAATCTTTAAATCAATATTAGAAGTAATCCTAGATAATAATTGTAACAATACATTCTGTATATTAGAATCCACTGAATCTAAATGATCTAATACCACAGTACCTCCAAGAGCTAAGAAAAATGGACCATTATTTTTATCAATCTGTCCCATAAGAGCTCTCACAAGATCATCTTTATTTTTTATAGTCCTACAGTCAATTTCGTAAAATCTATTCTGCTTACGATTTGTTTTGAGATGTATATAATGCGCTAATGTACTTAATCCAGAACCACGTTCACCACATAACATCACAGTTTGATTATCCATATATGCTCTTTCAAGTTTACTCATAGTCATTTTCATTAAATTTGAATGAGCTACTATATGAGCTGGATATTTATTATCATGATTCATAATCAATTTAGCGTCATTCAGATCTATACATGTTCTGACTAATTGCCATAAATTTTGTATATTAGTTTTATCCACGTACATTAAATTCTTTTCTCCGGACAAACGCATATGATGATCAAATAACATGATAGCTACATGCGGATAGTTATTTTGAAAATATTCTATATATGTAGAGACTTCTTGTATATTTGAGATATTAATAATAATTAAACGTACAAAACATGTTCTGAGTACATTGACTGCATATTCTTTATCTACAGCATTGTACAGTTTGTAATACTCCTGTAAAGCATTCTTCATGAAAAAAAGTGAGCTTTTATCGTTAGATATAAGTAGAATACTATCCATATGATGCACAGAGTATAGCATTTTTTTTAGCAAAATTGGAAATATCTTTTTAAGGTTATTTGCATTGTAAAAAAAACTTGACTCAAGTGTAACAAAACAAGCATTTTTCATGTGAAAGAGTAGAAAAATTATGTCAGCTATGCAGCAATACACCATACGATTATTCTATATTAACTAGAAATATCTAATCTAATACTTGAATAGCATTATAATTTGACAAGAATACTTTTATCTACAATAACCTTCTAATGTCATACAGATTACATATAAAGCCTTGATATCATCTGTAGAACATTTTTTAATATCATTCGTACCATATGTTTTTACTGTAATATTTTTATCTGTCTTTTCAATTAATTCACCCACTACATATTTCTTATAATGATCAATTAAAATTACAGAATGCGATATGTCAGCATCTAAAGATGGATTAATATAAATAATATCATCTTTTCTATACTTCGGCGCATTATCAGTATTTAAAATTATTAAAGCAAATGCTGCTCTTTCAGCAATTAATTCTGCAGGTCTAAATACTTTTTCTTGTATAGAGCTTAAATTTAGATATAAATCATTTTCATTACCTCCAGGAATAGCATCACCAGTAATAGTTTGATATACAGGCAAATCACATAAAGCACTTGCAGATCTGTATTCATACTCGTCATATTTCTTGATAGGAGATGAAATCAATTGTACTGGTGAACATTTCAATACTATGCATAAGCGATTAATAATATCTTCATTCATACGTCTACTTCTTGATTCAATACGCGACAAATATGATGCGGAAATACCTGTTGCTTTTGCCAATACCGATAATGTAAGACCTTGCTGTTTACGAATAGTATACAATGGACTACGATCACTTCTTGCTAACAATTGATCGGTAAGACTTACTGATAATTCATGCTCTCCAGTTAATATATCATAATTCAATGTTTTTCTTTTAGACATTTTTTTTACTCCTTTTGACAGTTTTTTTGTTAAAATCTATTGATAGTTAGCATATTTTTATGACAAAGCGAAATAATGGTAAATGAAAATCAACCCTGTTGCAAAATCACATCAAGATCTACAGAGATGAAATATTCATATTTTGCTTTTTATTCAAAAATACTGTAGTATCGAAAACTTAGAGTTTATTTATTTACTAAATATTGTTTTTATTTTGCGAATTTATAATCAATAACTTACTTCTTAGTCTTAAAATCTACTCTTGCATTTGAAAATCTATGAAATTTCTTCAATTTCAATGGTTTATTTTTTGGATTACATCTAATAATGTATGTTACACCCTTAAATGTACATTCTGTAAAGCTTTTTGCATTTTTTTTCTTAGCCATATTAAATTCAGTATACATTTTTTTCATCTAATTCCAAGTGTTTCTATAGAATATAATCATCTTCTTTTCATTTTAAATTAATACTTACAGCACTATGACTCTCTTTATGTTATTATTTAATTACGAATGAAACAAGAACATTATAATTTAGATTATTACGCTACTTTAGCTAAAAAAAAGAACTATCGATCAAGAGCATCATTTAAATTACTTGAAATGGATAAGATGTTGAAATTGTTTAAAAAAGATATGACAATATTAGATCTTGGAGCTGCTCCAGGTAGTTGGTCACAAGTCGCCCATGAAATATGCGGTCCAAATAGTATCATTTTTGGTATAGATATACTGCCAATTCAACCGTATAAAAATATTATTTTTTTACAAAAAGATATAAATCATTTAAAGTATGATGAATTATTAGCAATCGCTCAAAATCATCAAATCAAGAATCAACATATAGCCACTACGCAGCATCTCAATCAGCACACGCAAGTTATGAGAGAAAAATCTCATGATAATACATTGACTACTCATAATAGACTCTACTTCGATCTGGTATTATGCGATATATGTCCTAATAAATCAGGTAATGCTTTTGTTGATAGTAGCAATATGAATATCGTTAATATAAATACTATTAATATAGCAAAGCAAGCTTTATCTAAAACGGGAGTACTGATTATGAAATTCTTTCAAGATGAATATACAGTCGAATTGAAACGAATGCTTGAAAGTATTTTTCAAATAGTAAAAAGCGTTAAACCCACGGCTAGCAGATCTATATCCAGTGAAATGTATTATTATGCAAAAAATCTCAAATAATATCTGTATATTGAATAGCTCATGATGTGTCAATCAGACATTACTGTTTAAAATAAGATAAATTTTCATTTATAAAGTCTATAAAATCCTCTGGCGCTCAGTATAATTAATATAATTTCAACATATTATTGTTAGTTTAATACATGTTAATGCGTATATTGCTTGGCTTATCTATGCTTGGCGCTGCAGCAGTTGATTTGCAAGCTGAATTAAATAGTCTGGCTTTTATAACTATCACTACTACCGAGAACAATGACGATCAATCTTTAAGTGCGTATCATTATAATTTACATGGATTCAGATGCGTATGGAATTACAGTATATTTAAATTTGATATAGGATACAAAGGCAGATTAGTAAGAGAGTTCTCAAATTTGATCCTAGATATTAAAGATAAAGCTTTAAAGAAAACTAAAAAAGACAATGAAGAGACGAATACATGGAAACATATACTAAGTGCAGCTCATGAATTTCATCATGTACATATAAAAATTGGAAATTTTGCTACAGTCTTTTATGGTATTCTAAATCCTGCACATTTACCATCCGGGGTTTTTGTAGATACTTTTAAATTCGGTACATATAATTTATATAAACCATTTCAAGCTGGTAGTATTACAGATCAAGCTATCAAAGTATTTATGTTAACATTGCTGACAAATCATCCGATTTTGGATTCAATATCAATACTATATAATATATCTCATTGTCATGCACTTATAGGTCGTTTTACGCATTTCTCTTCAGTAGACAATAAAGATAATAATGACGCATCAAAGAAACATAAAATAAAACAAACCTTATTTGGTTCTAATACACCACAAGCATTAACATTTGCAGATCATATCAAACTGGCTACTCTCATTTTCCGTACAATTTTTGATAATAGCATAGGTACTTCTATTTATAAACTCTTTCTATCAACAGAATTCGAACGTTGTACAGCATCATTTACTCAACATATCGACGAACCGAATGCATTTTTAAGCTCAATCTCTTTTGGCGGTTCATTATCTCAATGGCATCTGCAATTAGATAAGGGACGTTTATCATGTATATTATTAGGTAGTCGTATTAGAACAATAAAAGAATCTGATACAGATCCAATACATCAAAATTATATTAAGAAACATTTGGATGAGTATCAAAAAGGATGGTGTATCTTTGGAACATTAGTATATCATATACCTGTACATATAGCGCATTCATTATATTTTGGAGTATCTGTATGTCTACATAAAGACAGTAAAAAATCATGGTTAGCAAAAGATTCTATGTCATTTAATCAACATGAAATGAGTTTGCATTTCTTATTTGGATTATGTCAGAATAAGGATTCTATCACAAAAGAGATTATTTTGAAACGCTAAGAAATTTTAGCTTATTTTTATTGATATTTCACTATTTTATATATATACTACAAATCAATGAAATATATCTTATGTTTATTTTTAGCATCATGTCATAGCAAACCATATTATAGCTTAGAGTATTTGCGGAAAAAGCATAAATATGATGAACAAGAAAAAGAAAAACGTAAAACTAATCAAGAAAACACTAAATCCACCTCTAATTCAAATGATACTAATAATATCAAGCCAGCGGAGAATTTACATCAAAATAATCCTACAGCTGCCAAAGTAGTTCATAATACATACGATAATAATCATTCATCTGAGAAACATAATACAGAAACCAATGTCAGATCTACAGAGAAAACAAAAATAGTATCAGTACAAAAAGAAAATATGATAGAAAAACCTGAGCAGCAATCTATTCAAGATCATGGCAAAACCACTAGTCAGCAATCCTCTGGTAAAGCATTACCATCGCATCCTGATAAAGCATTACCGTCTCGAAATCCTATAAACACGCAAGTGAAATCAGCTACTACATCTAGTGTGACTAATTATTTATATCAACGTAATCATAAAAAGATTAAACTAAATAAGAATACAAAAGCGTTTCAAACTTTCATACCTTTGCAAACAATCACACCTTTTGTGCAGCAAATACTATTCCTCTGTAAACAATCCATTGAAATAACAAGTCTATTCATAGTTTTATTACTCAATTTCGCAGCCTATAGAAAACTTCATATAAATACGCATGATCTTGTAACTGTAAAAGCACACTCAGCAAATCAGCTAGCTCTAAACTCATTATATACATCAGACAATGTACGTTCTGAAGCGATAAGACTGATAACCAATAACAGCACTGAATCTGCAAAAATGGCTATATTTACAGGTCCATCAGGTACAGGTAAAAACACTTTGATACATGCTATGGCTGAATATAGCGGTATTACTCTATTTACAGTATCATGTGAACAATTAACAAATAAATATCTAGGCGGAGCAGCAGACAACATAATGCAACTACAGAAACAGTTAAAGAAAATAATATCTAAGAATAAAAAAGCAATATTATATCTCTCCAGTATAGATGTATTTCTTTATACAAAAACTGCTCATAATCATGAGGATTCAGAACGTAGTTTTAAAGCATTGAATTCTATGATAAATTTTTTCTATACAAATTACAAAAATCTCATCATTGTTACAACTCTAGATGATATAAGTAAATATAGTCAAGCTGTGAGTATAACGAATCTGTTCCCAAAACAAATTAACCTTAATCTACCATCAGATACAGATAGAATTACATACATTAAACAACAACTATGCAAAGCATATCCAACTGTAAGTCATTTAGAACATACAATTCAACACTATCAGGAACAGTTACAGCATGCTACAATATCTTTTTCATATACATTATTGCAAACAGCATTAGATGAATTTATAACAGAATATACAGCTCCTATAGCATCAGAGAATCTTATAACTAAACTTATAGGCAAGCTAAAATCTTTTTTCTTATCTCATTTGCAAATACAATATAGTAATATACTTCCAAACCAGCTATCATTATTGGATAATCCTAAAGCCGATAAAAAAGCTTTTGATCATTTGTTTTATAGTAATGCTTTTAAAGAGAAACTGATTGATACATCTCATTTCTTAAATCAGACAGATGCTAAAATAAGATCCTTGCAAACAAAAAAAAGCGTATTATTATATGGACCTCCAGGTACAGGAAAAACTTCATTAGCGAAAGCTTTGGCATTATATTCCGGAAGAGTATTTATTCCATTTCGCGCAGACAAGATGTTTGATACAAGATATATAGAACAGTTTTTTCAATTATGCATGGAGTTATCTAAAGTAAAAAGTATTATGATCTTTATAGATGAATGTGAGTCATTTGGTATGTCCAGAGACTGCAATCCTTATGCTGCAAGTCTAAGCATTGCATTGCCACATTTAGAAGAGCTCAAAAAGCCAGAATATAATATTATAATTATTTATGCTACAAATCTGAAAGATAAATTGGATGAGGCATTCATAAATCGTATAGATTTCCCATTATTTATAGATAAACCTGATAATGCGATGATATTACAGATGATAAAATACCATATAGCACAAAATAGTCAAAATTTAGATCCAGAAATACAAAAAGAACACTTCGAGAACATAGCTTCAAGAATGTATGAAAAATCGTTGACAGGTAGAGATGTAAACAAAATAACGATAGAAGCGATTATTCAATGGTATACTCAATCTCATACAACATCGGAACAGTTCTTAACCATCCTAGATGAGATCGTAAATACATATAAAGCACAGCAAACTACATAATATCATTCATACACTCAATGCACATAGATACTATTATAATAAATATATATAAGCAATATAAAAGCATAATAATGAAAATACTAAAGCTAAGATGAATCAATAAGAATATATTATGTCTCATAAGCGCTATACTCTCGCATTAGTCAATCACAGCACTTCAATATGTAACACTTGATCTTTATTAGTAATAGCTATTTTATCCATCAACATTGCATCTAAATATAAACATTGACCTTTGCCATTATGCAGATCATTGATTCTAGACTGTATATTATATATAGCATTTGTTGTTTTATATACAGTATTCTCAGGATGTAAATAATTACGCACACTATATGCATTCAGCGCATCATTTAATACACCTAATAATTCTGCTTTACCATGTATACCTAGATGATAATGTAATGCATGTAGAGTGACACTATATGCTGAATAATTCATCACAAATCCTTCTAGTATTTTTCTAGCATGTACATTCAATTTCAATAAACTATCCGCATAAATATCTAAGAAAATCTGATCACCTGATATATCTAGAGCAAATTTGCCATTATCACACAAAACTTTTGCTATCATATTAGCTTCAATTTTTATCTCTGTATTATCTGGAGCTGTAATTTGCACTCTGATAGGATTTACAACACAATGATCTGTTATAGTAATCGTCAAGACTCCATTCTCACATACTTCATCAATTATAGATGTCTTACTCAATCCATCTAATTCATATCTAACATAATCTTTTTCATCTAATACTACATTCATATAATCTAATTCTTGTACATCTTCCGCGGTATCAATATGTACGATATCTTTTTTTGTATGTGTCGCAAGTAATGCACTAATATCTCCTAGCAGACTGAATAAACTAGATCTAATAAAAGTATTTGCATAATGAGTTTGCTCTTTTACCGCATGAGTTTTCTGATATTCATTTTTCTCAGCAAGCACTTTCAATGCCTTACTTACATTCTTTTGTAACAGAGCTTTATCTTTCGAATTACTCATTAATTTAAATACAGCATAATTTGTCTCTGTACGTATAATAATTTTTTTCACAGTCGCTACATGACGTGTTTTACTTTTGAATAAAGTCATCATATGTGACTCTGCTTTTTTTACATCCTGCTCTGATAAAGCTGATATATGAGAGATACATGTCATCATCAATAAGATTTTATTCATTAACATAATGCACTATATAATAAAAGTATTTACAAAACTTTGATATTTGTAAAAATATA
>CAZLVD010000001.1:50702-90303 GCA_964563095.1 uncultured Rickettsiales bacterium | reverse complement strand
ATATCTTTATCGCGACAGTGCATAGCTGTCATACGCTTATTATCAAAGATAGCTCGTTTAGAAAAGATTTTTAATCTACCAGCAGGCGCGGTAATTTTGAATTTTACATCTTGTGTCAGTCTATTTTCTTGATTATCATATACATCTAATACACATCTTCCGGCAGTAATCGCACACGGATAATTATAATTTTTAATCAGACCATTTAATGTGCCTGCAGAAATTTCTAAAGAACTCAACGATGATATGATATCTAAATCCATGTAACCAGCATTAATTGTAACATCTGTAGCATATTTTGAATTATATGTAAATTTACCTGAGCCTAAATTCATATAGATTTTCACTGATTTTTTCATTTTTAATAGCAATTTTCCATCGGCTTTCTTGATCTCAATAATCAATCTGCCATTATTATATTCACATTTGCTAATATATTCTTTAGTGAGATATTTCTTAGGTATGCTTATTTCTAGATCTGTATGATTTAGTATTGCGATCTCATTATCATCATTATTCTCTCTATTATACTCATCACTACATTCTACATCCATATTATCTATATCTAATCTTATTTCATTAATCGACTTTATATGCTGTATTTTCTGAATAATATCTTGAGCAAAACTTTGATTTTCTGTATTCGCATAAGATATAAAAATTAAATACGCTAAAATCTTGTACATGTAATAATATAGCATAATAATGAGTATATTTCTTTAATATAAACTCGCCATATAATTGCGAATATACTATACAACATGAGGAATATATGATATGAATATTTTGATACAATGCTATATACTAACTATGTAATACAATATTAGCAATATACACAACATTAGGCATATACACAATACAATATTGCATCTTAACTATATCACACAGCATTAAGAATATTTTTGATGATAATATTTTATATATACTGACTAATAATTACTTGCTCTTACGAACCTTGACATAACGCCATTGACCCATTTCATGAATACCATAATCCTTGTATCTATTATGTTTTCTGAGTCTCTTTAAGTTTGCAGCTACTTGTCCAACACGTTGCTTATCATGACCATTAATTACGATATGTGTAGGCTTTGCGCACTTGATTTTTACATCTTCTGGATTCGCAAACTTCACTATATGACTGTATCCTAAGAATAATTCTGTATTTGAACCTTTTACTTCAGCCTTATAACCAAGACCTTTTAATTCAAGATTCTTTTCGTATCCTTTTGTCAAACCTTCTACAGCATTTGCTATCAATGCACGAATTGTACCCCACATTGCACGCATATGCTTATCACGTAATCTCAAAGGCACTACATTTAATATATCTTTTTCGATTTTACAATCTAAGAAATAAGGTACATTAACTGTTTGCTTGTTAGCTCCGTGACTTACAGTACATACTCCGTGTTCGAAATGAACTTTTACACCAGCTGGTATTGTTACAGGTCTCTTTCCGATTTTTGACATCTTACATCACCCCCTGTCCTATTTTGGACACAAACAACAATACTTCACCGCCAAGATTTTGCTTTGCAGCTTCTTGCGCAGATAAAATACCTTTGCTTGTAGAAACCAAATACAATTTATCAATAAAACGATATGATAAACGTTTTAATTCTTTCACATCTTTATAAATTCTATTCGATACTCTTGATACACGTTGAACTTGCTGTATTACATGCTCATGATTCTTTGTATAAAGCAATTCAACTTTCACACATTGTGCAGCAGTACCATTATCATAACTCGTAATAACTCCGATACATCCATGTGATTTTAGAGCATTCAATACTTCTAGCACATGTTTATTTACATTAACAGACACAGTATCTAACCCTCTCATACCTGCATTTCGTATGGATGTCAATACATTAGCCAATCTATCAACTAACATTATAGCCTCTCTCGTTGGCACTATTGTAACATGTTTTTCTCAAAATAAAAATAGACTTATATGATTTTCTAGATTTTTTCACAGCATTCATTACTATCATACTCTTATTTAGTTAAAAAAGTTTTTTACTACAAAGTATTTTAGTTTTTAAATATAACTATATATACTGTAATTAATAAATGACATTAATTGTAGGTATAGATCCTGGTTTGCATAAAATGGGAGTAGGTTTAATAGAACTTGTAAATAATAGACCTAAATACATTACCCATGCAGTCATGATGACTAAGCCTACTCATAATCTGGAAAATCGACTGAATTCTTTATTCGAGCAACTTAGTCATTTTTTATCTATCTATAAACCAAATGTTATGGTGATAGAGGAGATTTTCGCTAGTATCAATCGTAATACTATAATTAAATTAGGTATGGCAAGATCTATGGCGGTGTTATGCTCTGCAAGATATAATTGCGAACTGATTAATGTACCTACTCGTGTTATTAAGAAAAAAATTACAGGTGATGGAGGAGCTGAAAAGGATCTCGTCGCACAATATGTATGCGGTATATTGAATATAGATATTCGGAATAATTTTGATGCTACAGATGCTTTAGCCTGCGCATTATTTCATTGCATATAGGATTGTATATTGAGATTATGTGCAGTATACTACAGTATGCATGACAAAATCTTATTATATGCTATTTGCTTGGCAAATGCTAGTCAATCTACAGAAACACCAACAGATATCACAACAAAAAAGCTAAAAAAAACTACTATAAAAAAGCAGAACATTAACAATCAATCTGTGAACAATACGACAGATAAAGCGCAAATAATCGAACCAACACAATCTAACAATAATATAGCGCAGAGTTCTGATAATAAAACACAAGCTATGACAAATCATATGAATCAGGCTACAAATCTGAATAGAGATGAATTAATAGTAGCTCTAAATACCATAGCTAAATTATTGCAAACTCCTACAAAACCACAGCCTAAATCTATAACTACAGAAATAAAAGAATTGTATAATCAATGGAATTCAAATAAATTCACAGCTACATGTCAAGTAATCGATAAACTTCAAAAATCTCCAGGTTTAATGTTTATTATCACTTCGCTAGGTACTATAAAAGTATGGAATGCTTGGCAAGAATATCAGGATAAACCTGTAGCAAGTAAGATACGTCATAGTTTAAAGATAACTGATGGAGGCTTAAATCCTGAATGTCAGAAGGCTGGTATAGCTGGCTATAATCAAATAATTGCAGAACGTAGCTCATGGATAGATAGATTTATAGGAAGAGTACCAGCTCAACCAAACAAAAGCGTAAGATCTTTTATGCTCATGGGACCTCCAGGCACAGGTAAAACATTCTTCGCACAATGTATGGCTAACCAGTTAAGAGCTGAATTATTTGAATATCATGAGCCTACTGGTGCTGTCAATATGATGAAGAATTTTATGCAAAGTGCGGCATTAAGTGATACAGAGACACAAAATAACATGAATACAGCTAATTTTATGAAATTTATGAAGTATATCAGAAACCGTGCTCAATCTAGACCGATAGTAGTACTGATGGATGAATGTGATAGATATCTAGACATTCGTGGAAACTTATTATATAATGCAAGTCCTACTACAACTGATGATAAATTAGTATCGGATCCACAGTATTATCAGACATATGTTACAACTCCTGCAGCTAATATTACTGCTGATATAAACAATCATAAGGCTAAATTCATATCCAATCTATTAGATTCAACTGATCCTAATCATAATATTATTTTTGTATTCACAACAAACTATCCTCATAAAGCAATGAACAATATCTTAGCAAGTAGATTTACAAGATTACATATAGATCATATTACCAATGAACAAAAAATAAGTACATTTCAATTAAATAATATTTCAAGAGAAAAATATCCAGAGATATACGATCGATTGCTAAAAAAGACAAATATGTCATATAGAGATTTCATGAGAGAGTTAGCTCCAACTCTACAACAGGAATTATCTGAAAATATTAATAATAGATCATTCCCGAGAAAATGTATAGATTGGCTCGCAGGTATACAATATATTGAAAAGACTACAAATAACAATGCTAACACTGAATCAAGAG
Organism: uncultured Rickettsiales bacterium; assembly: GCA_964563095.1. Taxonomy (GTDB): domain Bacteria; phylum Pseudomonadota; class Alphaproteobacteria; order CAJXXZ01; family CAZLVD01; genus CAZLVD01. Next base: position 86,261 of record CAZLVD010000001.1, on the reverse strand, counting down.
GCTAAACAAGCTCAAGAATAATCTATACTCACATGTTATATCTCATCTCATATGTTTTTTAGTTTAATATTGATTATTATAATTATCATCGTGTCATGCTCTAATCATAATCAGTATTACATTATATAAGATCTATAATATGCGTCTATAGTTTATGTTATTAAGATTATGCATATGTATCTTCTCAAAATCACAAACGAATATTCATATCTTAGCAAAAATGTATTAAGCAATATCACGTAGAGGTGTTACTTCTGAATCATCTAAACTATAACCTCTACCCCAAACAGTTTTAATATACCCAGGATCATATCCTAATATAGCCTGCATCTTATTTCTAATCTTACACACAAACACATCTATGATCTTTATTTCTGGAGAATGTAAGCCTGAATATAAGTGACTAAAGAATACATCTTTATCTATAGTAGCGCCTTTGTGCAATGCTAATAATTCTAATATCGCATACTCTTTCTTGGTCAATGATAATGATTTATCTGAGATTGTAACAATTTTATCTTTCAAATTAATAGCCATCAGACCAATATTAATTATTGTATCACAATGACCTTTTGAACGACGAATCAGCGCATCTACACGGCCAAAAAATTCAGCTGTATCAAATGGCTTAACTAAATAATCATCAGCTCCATGATTAAAACCTTTCACTTTTTCATTTACATTAGATAAACTAGATAACATTAACACAGGTGAAGTAATACCATTTCTTCTTAAGCGCTTCAATAAATCTTGCCCACTCATATCTGGTAACATAATATCCAAAATAATAATATCGTACTTATGTAAAAACACCTGTTTTAAACAATCTGTACCAGTGTGCACCGCATCACACAACATGTCACGAGCTTTTAATCTGGCTAACAGACCATTACTCATACATACATCATCATCAACTAATAAACATCTCATTGATTCTCCTAAACTTAATAGTTCATTTTAAAGCTTAAAAAAATATTAATAAAGCTCATTGAATGTTAATATTCTAAATAATACCTGATAGTATACAGTTTAAGATTCCATGGCAAAATACATGAAAAAACGTGATATTACTGCAAAACTCATCGATTAAATTAATATCATGATTAATATTTTTTCTTTGATAATATCTCTTTATTTTCTTCCAGCCATTTCTGTTTTTTCTTTGGTGCTAATTTTTCTGCTAATTCATGTATTTCAGGATAATGTATCAATATAGCTAAACCCCATTTAAATTCATCTCGCGCAAAAATTTCTACAGCATTAGCTATAATGTTTTTCAAGTTTGTGTAAATATTCTTACGATTTTTGATTAGCTTTGTCATATTAGGATGTATAATACCATGAGCATCATATCGAAATGCATCATGTCTCTTCATTACTTGCAAACCTCTCTGATATATGCGTATTAATTGAGTAGAAAGAGTACGAAATATTTTAGAAAAATTTTCTTTTTCCTCCATGAATACTCGAATATCCTCATCGTAATTAGCTCTCTTTTTATTCAATTCCATCTGTACTAATGCATCTGGATATGAGATTAATGTAAAATAATGATTATTTAAAATACCTACTAAGCATAGACCTCTTGTACGCATATCTCCCCAAATTAATTCGTGCATTTTGAATAGAAACAACTTCTTGGAGCTTATGATATTATGTACATCAGTTAAATACTGAATAATAATACCTATATATTGTTTATTGACCTCTTTTTGATAATCCTTTCGGGTAATTTCAGTTCTGTAGAAAGATGACTCTGTCATACCAAGATCAGTTCTGTTTTCAGATCTCATTGCTGTTTCGAGTATATAATCATTATCGTTGTATTCTTCGAGTATTTGACTCTCAATGCTACTCTTCATTAGAATATTTTTTACTATTAATCCTAATCCTACAGCACCTGCAATCACTATCGCTTTCTTTTTATGATTACATATAACAGTTTTAGTATGATCTCTTTTATATTTTAGCTTCTGTTTTAATGATACGTGCTGAGTCTTATTAATATTCATAAAACGCACATGATTCTTCTGTTTAATAACCGCTATACTGCAAAGATGTAAACTTAACAATATTAAAGTACGCACACAGTAGATTAATATAAGATGTTAAAAAGTTCATTAATTTTATAGAAAATTATTTGTCTGAAGTAGATGTTTTATCAGCACTATCATGACGACCCATACTCTCTAAAGCTGTAACATTTAATAAATTTAACCCAGTACCAAATACATTCTGAAACATATTACATAATACAATACCTGGATAATATCCATTTTGTTCACGAGTTAATTGCAGAATGGGAATAGAAGTACCATGATACCAGATACTATGAAAGGTTTTAGCCATCTCTTGTACATATGCTAATAATGTATGTGACTCAAGTGTATGCATACACTGTTCAAGCATTTGTGGCCAAAATAACATTTTATTCAGCAAAGCTCTTACATGTTTCTCTTGTATAAACTCATCGCATAATGTGTCAGAGCTTATTACATTAATCTTTTGCGCTACAGTCTCCATATTGATTCTCGATAATGCTGAACAACAACGAGCATAGGCATACTGTATATAAAATACCGGATTATTATCATCTATACGTAGCATATTTCCTAAATCAGCCACAAAATGTACACTTGATTTACGCGAGAGCATAGTTAATCGTATTGCATCTTTACCTACCGCATCCAGAATATCACGTACTGTCACATATGTACCTGCTCGTTTAGAAAACTTCACAGCTTTACCATCCTGTTGAAATTTCACCATCTGACATAATTTAATATCTAATTTCATAAATTTCTCATTATGCATCTCGACGATATTATTCGCATCATTATTAGTCTTACCGCATAATTGCATCATGATATCTTTTAACATATTCGCATGTTCAAAATGATCGGCTCCAAAGCAATCTAATAATACATTTGCACGCCCTACTCTATTTAGATGATTAGCAATATCTCCCATGAGATACGTATGCGAACCATCACGTTTGAATAAAGGTCTAAATTGATTATCTAATTCTAGTCCATCGATAGCTAAAGGAATATATTCACCTTGCCAATCTGTAGGTCTTGCCAGTATCTGTTTCTTCACCATACCTTTCTGTAACAATAAATCATAAGCTAATTTGATATCGCCGCTTTTAGACATTTTATGTTCGCTAAAATATATATCATGCTTAATACCAAGATCAGCTAAATCATTTTTAATATCAGCAAGTAACATATCCACAGCTGTAGCTCTAAAAATTTCATAATACTCATCAAACTCGCTTTGTAACCATTTATCGCCATGCTCATTCTTGATTGCTTCGGCTACAGGTATTAAATATTCACCTATATACTCTTTATCCTCATCTGTATGTATACCAAATAATTCAGCATAACGACCATGTACAGCTTTCACTAAACGTTCTATCTGCCCTCCTGTATCATTGATGTAATACTCACGCTGAACTGTATAACCTTGAGAGGTAAAAATATTACATAATGTATCAGATAAAATCGCTGAGCTTAAATGACCAGCATGCATAGGACCTGTAGGATTCATGGATGCAAAATCAAAATTGACTATAATATTATTTTTAGACTTAAAACCGTATGTATTCTTTTTCTGTAAAATATCTTTTGCCATCTCTCTATAAAACTCTTCTGTAAGTCTAATATTGATAAAACCATTAACAATCTCTACAGATTTGACATCTATTAACGCATTTAAGGAAGAGCAAAGCTTTTTATTTACATCAAGAATATTTTCGCCTGTAGCTTTACATAATAAATAACCTATATTCAACGCTATGTCTCCGAATTTTTGATCAATCGCATGTAATTGTAACGTCTGGATTATATCATTATTATTAGGATAAATTTGAAGAATTGTTTGAATGATATTTGATTGCAAAAGTTGTAACATATATTAATATAACATTTTTAGCGAAATCTGTGAACTGTATCGATAGAGTGTGAGGTGCTGGATATGGGTATATGTAGAGACAGGTGACTAATAGAAATATTGCCCAAGAAGTGATTTGAATACTGCCCAAGAAGTGATTTGAACACTCTACCTGCTGATTACGAAACAGCTGCTCTGCCGAATGAGCTACTTGGGCCTAACACATATTATCATTAAACAAGCTAAATGTAAATTTATAGCATGATAAGAAAGATAGAGAAATTACATATTCTTGCTATTCCTTCATACTTTTTTGATAAATGAGATTCACTTACATATGAAAATCTTGTAATATAACACTATGAATACGCATTCAGAAATAATAGATATACTTATTTTAGGATCAGGACCAGCTGGATTGACAGCAGCTTTATATGCCGCTAGAGGATATGCAAATACACTTGTAATATCAGGACAAGAACCTGGCGGACAACTTATGCTCACTCATAGTGTAGAAAATTATCCAGGCATTATATCATCTGGACCAGAATTAATAGACAAAATGACAGCACAATGTAAACAATTTGGAGCAAAATTTGTTATAGATTATGTGACTAGTATAGAACAAGTCTCTCAAGGACCATTCATGCAACTAAATCAAGACGCTACCAACGTTACAGTACAATGTCAAACTGATTCATCTATATCATGCGAGTCATCAGTCAATGTATCTATTTGTGCTGATGTAAAAGCTGATCAAACATCTCATGATACAGCTGGCAATTCTCATGTATTTAAAGTCACTGCAGTGCAATCTGTATATTATGCTAAAGCTGTCATTATAGCTACAGGATCGCGAGCTCGCTGGTTAGATTTACCAGATATTGATAGATTTAAAAGCAATGGAGTATCTACATGCGCTACATGCGACGGATTTGCGTATAGAGGCTTGACAGTAGCCGTTATTGGGGGCGGCAATACAGCTGTAGAAGAAGCATTATATTTATCTAAACTTGCTAAAGAAGTCATATTAATCCATCGTAGAGATACATTACGTGCTGAAAAAATTATGCAAGATGCGTTATTTGCAGCTAAAAACATACGTTATGAATGGCATAGTATTGCATCTGAATTAATACATAATAACAATGAAATTACTGGGCTAAAAATCAAAAATATATTAGATAATACTGAAAAAGACATTCAGCTTGATGGAATATTCTTGGCAGTAGGACATGAACCTAATACAAATTTTGTAAAAGACTTACTGACATTGGATTCCAGTGGATATATTCACACTTCAAATACAGTCGAGACAGATATATCTGGATTATACGCTGCTGGGGATGTAATAGAAGAATCCCATCATTTAGGTAAACAAGCTGTGGTTGCTGCTGGCACAGGCTGTACAGCTGCCATGAAAGCATTGAAATATCTGCAGCAATAACGAACACTACTCTATCCACATGGAGTACTGATCAATCTACATGGATTCGTTATATTGTATCGCTTATGTATAGACTGTACTGCTGATGAATGATAATATCCAACAAACATTCTACTCTCATATATAAAGTCATTTCTATGCTAGACTATTTCATGTATAAAGTCATTTTTGGTTTGTGTAATCCAGAAAAACAATATAATCGTACATGGCATAGCATTGGAGCGGAATGTCTCAAATTAATAGCAGAACAGCAGTCTTGGACTTTTGAAGAGACTAAAGAATATATGATATATAAAAAAGAGAATATTATATATACTTATTCAAATCGCTTAAATATCAATAGTAGCGGAGAAACTCTTAAAGCAATACAATATAAGTATAAATTTAATACCGAAGATATCGTTGCATTACATGATGAGGCTATGATAAATCCAGGAGTAATCAAAATTAGTAAAGATGGAAGTGCTAAAGGACATAATGGACTAAGAAATATGATTGCACATTTCGGTTCGGGATTTTATAGGGTAAAAATTGGAGTCGGACATCCTGGTCCAAATGGTGATTTATCTAAATATCTACTAGATCATGTACGTCTTGAAGATTGGCAAAAAGTCACATATAAATTTATGCTCAGTATAGATTCAAAAGTATTAGAAAATATAACAGAACATCTAGATAAGAAATTTGTATAATTTTTACAAGATTAAGTATTTGATATATTATCAGGTGTAGTAGAAGATACTGTATCTGCTGCACTTATTGATTTACATTTATAGAACTTATAATATTCTATTTCTATCAATGACCAGAATAACAAAGCAGCAAACCATTTGAGACAAACCCCGAAATAATATCTTTTCATTGTTCTTGCAGTTCTATGAAATTCATGTCCTATCGAATACAGACGCAAGCTTAATATTAATAATCCAATTTCTATATACATGCTTCTAGATTTAAATTTCATGTCTTCTTCAGTTTTGTCAGTTTTAGCATTAATATCACTGTATCTCTTGGTAAAATAGTTATAATATCTCTGACTGAAGTATCGCAAGAAATATATACCAGCAAGCATCATACATGGAGTCGAAGCATCTTTTGTATTTAGATAATATTCCCATGACGCAACAGGTAAATCCCAATAAAACGGACTTGAATGTTTTAAAGTATGTCTCTGTGATAATCTCAATGATACACCTTGTTCATTCAGTAAATCGAATGTATATAAATTTGGTGAGTAATTACAATACCAGCGACCATCAGTATAGTCATATCTAGCATGCACTAGTTTAAATAAAAAAACAAAAGATTGTGAAAACATGCAACATGCGAATAATTTTTCATGATAACATATTTTATTCATAATAAAGCTTCAATCAGTCTGCAAATTTTTTATTATGATATTATAATTTTGAACTTGCAGCAGATAGTAAAATGTATTACAATAATATTGATACGCTTGTAGCTCAACGGATAGAGCATTGCACTACGGATGCAAAGGTTGGGTGTTCGAATCATCTCAAGCGTGTGTATTACAAGAGCTCATATAAAGATTTTACAATAAAATACATGTATACTTATCTCACTCCATAGATCCTGCAGCATCATCCCTATCAGATCACTACATCATGATAGCTCATATATTACAACATGGATATCACTGAGATCATATAAAGATTTTACAATAAAATACATGTATCCTGATCTCACTCCATAGATCCTGCAGCATCATCCCTATCAGATCACTCCATCATGATAACTCATAGATTACAACATGGATATCACTGAGAACTAGATATAGGCTGATTTTTGATAAAATATCATTGTAAAAAACATGAAATCATATATACTTGTTACTGAAGTAGGTTAATATGACTATGCCAAAATATATCAAAGCTTTGAAAAATGAGCAAGCAAAACGTTATTCTAATCATTGGCAACAAAGTCTTTTTATAGGCGCATGGAGCACACAAAAGGCTTATGATTTAGGTAATCGTAAAGTGTATGTTGTACAAGTACAGTTGGATGCTACAAAATTAGCTATCAAAACATCTTTCGAAAATTTGTTTAATATCAAACCATTAGCTGTAAATACTGTGACATTGCCAGGTAAAACGAAATCATTAAGAAAGCGTGCAGGAAGTAAGTATAAAACAGTAGAAGTAAATACAGGTAAGATCAAGAAAGCTATGATTTTCCTTCCAGCTGATGCAAATTTTGATTTCTTACAGGCATAAATAAATACTTCACGCGAGTCAATAAATTTTATATTAATATGATTTGATATGTTTACTGCATTCACTAGCAAACATTCATACACATTCTTGCATGCGCTCTTGCATACGTCTTGCATGCGCTCTGACTAGTATATTTTTTCTCGCGAACAATAAACTCTGCTAATCATCTGTAAAAAATACGAATATACTCTTGCTATATTATATCGAGCCTGCTACAATAAATGGAATACTTATCGAGGAGTAAAACATGGCATTAATACATTATAAGCCTACCACGTCATCTAGAAGACATTTAACACTTGTAGATAAACGTGGATTATGGAGAGGTAAGCCAGAAAAATCATTAACATTTGGCGTAACAAGAACAGGTGGTCGTAACCATCACGGTCATATCACATCACCTAGACGCGGTTCAGCAGCACATAAGAAAGTATTACGTGTGGTTGATAGTAAGCGTTTAGTTCATTGGAATAAAGAAGGTACAGTAGTACGTTTTGAATATGATCCAAATAGAACAGCATTTTTAGCATTAGTGCAGTATGAAGATGGAGCTAAAGCATACATCTTATCTACAGACAAGATGAAAACAGGTGATAAAATTATGTCTGGTGATGCGATTCCAATGAAAGATGGTAATGCTACACAGATCAAAAATATACCTCTCGGTTTCTTCGTTCATAATGTAGAATTAAAGATTGGTAAAGGCGGTCAGATAGCTAAATCAGCTGGATCTTCATTGCAAATTCTTGGTCACGAGGGTACTTCTGTATTAGTACGCATGCCTTCTGGTGAATTAAGCACAATACATGGTAACTGCATGGCTACAATCGGTATTGTATCTAATGGCGATCATATGAATGAGCATTTATCAAAAGCTGGTAAAAATAGACATAAAGGTATTAGACCTCGCGTTAGAGCTGTTGCCAAGAACCCTATTGATCATCCAATGGGTGGTGGTAATGGTAAATCTTCAGGTGGTCGTCATCCTTGTTCTAGAACAGGTATCCCAGCTAAAGGCTTCAAAACACGTAATAATAAACGTACAGATAATCGTATTCGTCAAAGAAGAAAGTAATCTTGTAATTATATTCAGATAGAGTTTCAAATAATATCGGTCAATATTATGTAATAATAAACGCACAGATAATCGTATTCGTCAAAGAAGAAAGTAATCTTGTAATTAATCTGTTTATACAATTCAATATACAATCTTTATTATTAAATCATAAAATGACTAGCGATGTCAAGATTACTACTACTTGCAGTATAGTATTCACATACATCAAACATATAGATTTTATAATCTATACTTAGATTCATATCCAAACGCACATATATCGCTTTACTATTAAAAGATAAAAAAGATAATCATTTTTAATCATACCAAAATCTAATGATATATAAATATTTCTGATTTGAAGATATTAATAGTATTGATACATAAATCACGATATAGCACAATATGAAATTGTATATCATGCGCTATTATCATACTGATTCATATATTCAATAGTCCAAACGTCGATATTAGCTCATAGAATATATCTGTTTACAGTACACTATTTGACATCTTCAACATCTGGCATTTCAATATATTCTGGCTTATCAGCATAATATTGTATTTTATCAACATCCCTCTCATCTACATTGATAGTCTTACAAAAAATACCCATATCAAAGCCACCGCGCGCATCTCGTTTAGCGCGTTTTATAACTATCACCTCTTCCATTGCTATATGTAAACATCTACACAATCCGTCGATCACCTCTAGCACATCAGCAATTTCATGTTTTATCTCATCTGTAGATGCTGCCGACAATACTTCATTCGACTCTTCCAATAATTTTTGCTTTAAAGCTTGTATTAAATGCTCATCTGTGATATTCATACAGTCTAAATGAGTGCCATTTACTGTCTTGAGTATCTCAGGTAATTTATCACGAATAAGCTTATTTGCTAAAAATTTACGCATAGTAATATAGTATATCGCAAGCCACAATACCGAGCAAGAACATCTCACATCACAGCAAGCATCTCACATCATCGCACCGCATAGCACAAGCACAAACGCAGTCCATCATCTCATTTTCTCTAGCATTTATCCAAAAATTGTGGCTTTTGGAGCAACTTCTACGGCTTTCGTAGGCTTACCCGCTACTCTCTCATCACGTAAAATAATAGCATCAATCTCATTCTGTCCCAATCTTAATGTAAGATGTCTGGTAGAGCGAGGAACAGTTACACGATTATCTTTACCATTACGATAATCTACAAAAACAAATGCCTGCAAGCACGTTACTTGATTTGCTGGCCATAATAGTATCTCTACAGGATTATTAGATTGAGGTTGCTGTTCGAAAGTCCATACATACATCTCTTTAGGATGAGCATTTTTTAATGAACTAACTTGAGCAAAATATTCTTCAGAACGCATATTCTTGAGCTTTGCCACTAAATCTGCACTATATGCAAGCACTATATGAATATTTATAGCAGATCCATCTAATATCATACCCGCTTCCGATCTAAAACTATGCAGACCTATACCAAAGCCAATATCCATCTCCGCAATCACAGGTAAGAATAATAATAATAATACACGTAACATCTTATTTGATTTTCCAATAAAAATCTAATAATTTGTTAATATGAATGAGAAAATCACAAAAATATTCTTATCTCCACAGTAATCATATGCAATTATATGAAAGCTTATCTCCACAGCAGTCATATGTAATCTTTTTTCATAAGCGATCATCAAAAATTAACTTTTGCACTACACAATATCATCATGAGCAACCAACAATTGCAATATTATCTAAAAGAACTAGAGTATTTGAATGAAGAAGGTCAAACTTTCGCAGCGCAGTATCCTCATATAGCAAGTAAATTAGGTATACATTTGAATGAATTTAGAGATCCTCATATGTCCAAATTGATAGAATCCTTTGCATTTCTAACAGGACGTATTTCACAAAAAATAGATACTCAGTTTAATTATATTAATCAAAATATTTTACAGATATTAGCTCCGCATTTGGTCTATGATACGCCAGGACATGGTATTTTTCAGCTTACCCCTTCACCAAAAAACACAGGTTATGTTATTCCACGTAATACAGATCTATATACAGATAATCCTCTTGATCAAACTGTAAATAATAATGTATTGTCATCTCAATTGCATATGAGAACATTGTATCCTGTAGATCTCAATACAATCGAAATTGGGTCCGCAAAGTTTACTGATGGATATTTATATAATTTCTCATGTAAAACAGCTCTTGAGATACCAATGTATAATATTACACGTAATGTAGTGAGATTATATATCAATACAAATTATACTAATGCACTGACTATATATAAATTGATTTTTGATAGATCTGACAAGAATATATATATATTGAAAAATTTTAAAGCAATGTTGACCAAATTTAAAATCAAAGCAATAGGTTTTGAATCATCAGATCATCTGTCAGCTACAGAAATGACTACTCAGCGTCATGAAGACAATCGTTTCAGTTTATTGTATGAATTTATGGTATGTTACAAAAAATTCATGTTCTTTGATATTATATTAGAAGATGCAGATATAGATGTGATTAATACAGATCAAACTATTATCATTCCTCTAGCGGATACTGTAAGTACTAAATCAGTCACCTTGCACAAGAATATATTCCTGACAAACTGTACTCCAGCATTAAATATCTTTGAAGGTCATGCAACTCCCATTACCACACAGCATTTGAGTAGCTTTGAACGTATTACATCTTTAGATCCAAATGTAGTGATTCATTCGGTAAGTAAAATTACAAGCGTAGTGAAAACTGATGCATTACATAGTCATGATAAAATCTATCATAATTACTTAGATGGCATGAACAGTACAGATACATGGATTTTATTTAAGAATGATGAGCAATTTATGCTTGGATTGAGTTCAAAAGGTAATACAGATGCTTCAAAAGATACTGTAAATGAAATAGATCAAAGCGAAGAAATTGTTACACCTAAAGTCTTATATTATAATCAAAATCTAAACGCTCCAGTAGGTACAACATGGAATATGAATGATCCGGTAGCAGGTTTAAAATGCACACATATTGAAACTATGAGTAAAAGTAAAGCCGGACTACCCTCGTCTGAATACACAGCAGCTATACATGCTTTACATATCAATTATTTAGGGCAATTTAGCTATAAAAAAGCATCCGTAATTTTAAATCAATTACTACAACTCTATAGACATCTTAATACAGATCATGTAAATATAGAGCAGTATATTGAACGCATTGAATGCTGTAATACTGTCACACATACTGTGATAGAAAATATACTTACTGCAATACCCTGTTTTATGTATAAAATATATACTAATCCAAAATTCCCAGTACAATCATATTTATTTGCGAAAATCTTTGGAGAAACATTGAAAGCTAATACTCTAATGCATACAGATGCACAATATCAAATTATCTAGTGAGAATAATAGTAGTCTCATATATGGTGTTATGTATCAAATAGTAATTTATACAATACTATTCATACATATGTTTTCGATACAATACAATCTGCTTCGATATTTACATAATCAGAAAATCAATCATTCAGAGAGCATGTATATTAATATGCTATATGAAGAAAAATTTATTAGAGTAAACATGTTTATAGAAGATCAGAACATATACATATACAACATATTCATTATACATATAATATACTCATCTATCATTGTATTATTTACACAGCAACTTCTGTAATAGCTTCATCGATCACTGCGCTCTGCTGAGCTTGCGTTGCGTAATATTGATTATGTAATTTATATACATAAGCACCTGTACCGATATTAGCCAAATTAGCCGTCATCATAGCAGTCTTAACATGACTGGTTAAATCATCGGTAAAGCCACTATATATAGCATTCAACATATACTTAATTGAATCCTGGAAGGCAGCTGAAGATAATCCTGATTTCACAAGCGATCTATCAGAAATACCCTGCAGATGAGGTATGCTATGAGCAATCTTTTCACCCTTAGCCAATAATTCCGCATTTGTCTTCTCAAATTCTTCCATATTTACACGTTCACCAGGTAAGTATGTGCTATCGCCTGGATCAGTTACTTCAACAGCTTGCAACATATATTTCACTATGATCTCAATATGTTTTTCATTCACAGAAATACCATGAGATCTATAAATATCTTGCAATTCATTAATGAAGAATTCTACCATAGGTTTTGTGCCTAAGATACGCAATATATCAAATGAATATATACGTCCATCCGTTAACATATCACCTTTAGATACATTATAGCCTTCGTGCACTAGTAAATGCGCATGAGATGGAATTGCATATTCTGTAGTATTACCATCGGCATCCTGTACAGCAATACGTCTTGTTTGACGTTTATCTTTAATAAATCTTACTGTACCTGCTGTCATGGACAAGATAGCTTTATTTACAGGCTCACGAGCTTCACATAAATCAGAAATCATTGGCAATCCACCTGTAATATCTTTAGATTTTGACTGAGCTTTAGATAACTTAGCAATGACATCACCAGGCAAGATCTGCTGTCCATCTTTTATCATAATCATAGCGCCAGCATGTAAATAATACTTCAAATCAGCACCATATTCAGTAATAATAGGTGTGCCATCCTCATTAATCAGCTGTATTGCAGGTCTGTATTCACGCTGTACGCTTAACTTACGCCAATCTGTCACAGTCATAATACCAGAATCACCTTCGCTCTTCTTAATAGTCACATCATCTAGTAAATCTATGTACTTAGCTATACCTGTAGATTCTGTAATAATTGGCATGGAATACGGATCCCATTCAGCGATCATATCACCCTTATCTATCTTAGACTTGTTCTTGAAACATACTTTAGCACCATAAGGAATAGTATATTTAAATTCATTATCATGAGTATCTTTCAATACACATTCTAAATGCTTACGAATGACAATAGCTTCATCATGTCTATTTATTACTGTATGAGTCTCATTATACGTTAATATACCAGCAATAGGGCTCATGATTGTAGATTCTTCAACATCTTTATGAGCAGCACCACCCTGATGGAATGTACGTAATGTCAACTGCGTACTTGGCTCACTGATAGATTGAGCTGCTATCACACCGACAGCTGTACCAAATCCAACAAGTTTGTTACGTCCAAGATCTATACCATAACAAGCCGCACATACACCATTTTTCGTCTGACATGTCAATACTGAACGGATAGTAGCAGATTTCACATTATGTTTTTGTATAATATCAGCATGTGTTTTATCTATTAATGTTCCTGCAGATATTATTGTAACATCATGTTCATCTTTAATATCATGAGCTAATACTCTACCCTCTAAACGAGCAAATAGATGTTCTACTACAGTATCACCTTGATATATAGCATGTTTTACTAATCCATCAGTACATCCGCAATCATCTTCTAAGACTACACAATCCTGAGCTACGTCAACCAATCTTCTAGTCAAGTAACCGGCAACAGCTGTACGAAGAGCAGTATCGGCAACACCTTTTCTAGTACCATGAGTTGTATCGAAGAATGATCTGATAGTCAAACCTTCTTTATAACACTCTTGAATCATATGTTCAAGCACTTTACCAGTAGTAGTTACCACAAGACCTCTCATACCAATCATGTGCATTAACTGTTGTTTTGTACCTCTAGCACCAGAATCAATCATGGCGTATATATCATTTTGACCATTTTCAGTCATCCCTGATTTTACATACTCAGACAGACTATCCATACATTGCATCCAAAGGTCCTGAGCAGCGTTATGTCTTTCGTTATCAGAAATCATACCTTCTAAGTATTGCTGTTGCAGCGATTGTACTTTTTCATTTACAGTAGCAACTAATTCTGTCTTCATTTGAGGAATACGTAAGTCATTTAGAGCGAATGTAATACCAGATTTTGTAGCATATTCAAATCCTAGACGCATGAGCTTGTCTGCAAGTAATCCTGTAGCTTCTTGTCCGCAAATATTATATATATTTCTAAACAATGCCGCCATATCTTTGTTACGTATTACTTTGTTGACAGATTCAAATGTAATTTCCTGATGCTGAGGTAGAATCTTGTAGAAAATTACTCTACCAGCCGTGGTATCCATCCATTTTCCATCATGTAATAACTGTATATGTTGCTGACTCTTAATTACATTATGATCAAATGCATGCAATACATCTTCTAAATTCATAAATTTATATGGATTCTTTGATGTTTCAGGCATATTTGTTAAATGGAAAATTCCCAATACCACATCTTTTGAAGGTAATACAGCTACACGACCATCAGCAGGATGTAAGATATTGTTTGATGCTAGCATACTGACACGTGCTTCTAATTGAGCTTCTACAGATAATGGAATATGCACAGCCATCTGATCACCATCGAAGTCAGCATTGAAACCAGAACATACTAACGGATGTAATCTAATAGCACTACCATTTACCAATACTACTTCGAATGCACGAATACTGAGTCTATGCAATGTAGGAGCGCGGTTTAATAGCACAGGATGTCTATATACAACTGACTCTAGCACATCCCATACCTCTGGACGCTCTTCTTCAATCATTAAGTTTGCATCGCGTAAGGTTAAGACTACACCATCTTTAATCAATGCAGCACATACGAATGGCTTGAATAATTCAAGTGCCATGGATCTAGGTAATCCACATTGATGTAATTGTAATGTAGGATCTACAGTAATTACAGAACGACCTGAGTAATCCACACGTTTACCGATCAAGTTCTGTCTAATCATACCATCTTTACCTTTGATTTTATCGGAAATAGACTTCAATGGTCTGTTATTTGCACCCAATACAGGTCTATCTCTTCTTGTATTATCGAATAAGTTATCCAATGCTTCTTGTAGTGCTCTCTTAGCATTTCTGATAAGAATTTCAGGCGCATCAAGCTCTAACAAATGTTTTAATCTGTTATGTCTAATAATAAAACGTCGATATAATTCTGTAATATCAGAGGCAGCTAAACGACCAGCTTCAATGCTTACTATTGGTCTTAAGTCAGCAGGCATTACAGGTAATATACGCAATACCATCCATTCAGGCTTAATATTATTTTGATAGAAACCGTTTAATAACTTAAAGCGCACGATTAATTTCTTACGTTTAGCCTTCATGCCAGTAGCCTCTAAATCATTCTTCACTTTTTTGATTTCTGTTTCTAGATTTATATCTTTCAACATGAGTTCAATAGCTTCTACACCTGTAGCTACCTTAAATGTCTCTGCACCTTCTGCATCACAAGCTGATTGATATTCATCTTCGGTCAATAATTGACCTTTGTCGAACACTGTCATTCTAGGATCTATGACAACATATTTATCAAAGTTTATGATAGCATCAATATCATGCGAGCTATAATTTAACATGAGTGCTACTCTGTTTGGTAATACTCTATAGAACCATGTATGTAATACAGGAGTTACTAATTCAATATGACCCATACGTTCACGTCTTACTCTAGAAGTTGTAACTTCCACACCGCAACGTTCGCAAATAATACCTCTGTTTTGATACTTCTTATACTTACCACAAGCACATTCGTAATCTTTTACAGGACCGAATATACGCTCGCAACATAATCCACCTTTTTCAGGTCTGTAGTTACGATAATTCACAGTTTCAGGCTTCTTAGGTTCACCGTATGACTGCGCTAGTATATCCTCAGGACTTGATAGAGATAATGCGATTGTATCGATATCTTGCTTTCTTGTCCATCCATCACGAATAGCATGTTCACGTTGACCTAATGTAACCTTTAAGCATAATGATTCAAGCTCTTTTACGAATACTTGGAATGCTACAGGAATAGACACATGTGAAATCATTCTATCTTGAGTAATAGCTTCGAATGCAGCAATTCTACCTGATACATCATCTGACTTAATAGTCATCATTTCAAGTAATGTATATGCCGCACCATAAGCTTGCAATGCCCAGTTTTCCATCTCACCATCACGCTGTCCACCTTCTTGAGCTTTACCTCCCAATGGCTGTAATGTAACTGAGCTATACGGACCAATTGAACGTGCATGCACTTTCTTATTAACTAAGTGATGTAATTTCAACATGTATAGAATACCTACATTGACTTTATTATCATAAGGCATACCTGTTTTACCATCGTATAATGTTTCTTTACCATGCGTCTCATATCCAGCTTTAGTCAACATATCTTGAATATCTTGTTCACGCATACTATTGAATACAGGACATGCAAAATGCACTCCATCTTTAGCTAATTCTACGCTCCATTTGATCACATCTGCATCTGATAAACTATCTATATAAGCATGTTCTTTTGCATACACAGTTTTCAAATATGAACGAATATGATTCATATCTGATTTGATATCACGATTAGGATTTGCTAATTCACGTAATGTAGCATGCGATACTGTATGATCTGTAAAATCAATATCTTCATCAATCTGTTCCTGATCTGTCAATATCGCCAATGACGCATCCGTTTTCTTTAATGCTCCTGCTATTTCAGCTTCTGTCAATGCTTTCAGTGCTTTATCAGCCTTATCATTAGCAACATAACCACATAACATATGATGCAATCTATCCGCTAGACCTTGAGCTGATTTACCCAAATGACATTCGAAAATTTGACCCAAGTTCATTCGAGATACTACACCTAATGGACTTAAGACTATATCTACAGGCTTACCATCAGCAGTAAACGGCATGTCTTCTACAGGTAAAATGTATGATACGATACCTTTGTTACCATAACGACCTGATAATTTATCACCTGACTGCATTGCACACTTGACAGCAACTGTAACTTTTACTAACTTCTCTACACCTGTAGGTAGATCGATACCTTCATGAACTTTCTCTATATCACGTTCACATTTAGCTGTAATGTCTGCGGCAGCTTTGTCAAATTCAGCACGCATGAAATCTACACGTTTTTGTACTTCAGTATCTTTTAATTTTATCCTATCACAGTTATCAATATGAATTTTTGCTAATTCAGCTTCAGAAATTACATCGTTTGATTTAGCTATAATCTGATTTTTGAAAAGATCATGTAAGATATGAGTAAAGCTCTGCTTTAACATAGAAATTTCTAGATCTCTATCCTTTTTCAATTCTAAGATTTCTACTTTTTTCAATGCTATTGTACGTTTATCTGTATTATCACGTCTGTTAATTATCTTAACATCGATCACGGTACCATTTACACCGGCAGGTACATACAATGAGTCATCTCTTACTGATGATGCTGAACCTTTACAGATAGCTCTAATTAATTTATCTTCACCGGATATATGGCTTTCTACAACAGGAGTAACTCTACCAACTAAAATCATTCCAGGTGCAACTGTTGTACCAATTTGCACAATACCGGACTCATCTAAATGCCATACTTTTTCTCTATACACACCAGGAATATCCGCTGTAGTTTGTTGCTGTCCATGTTTTGTATCTTTGATTGTAGCTTCGAATGTCTTCAAATGAATAGATGTAAAGACATCATCTTGTACTAATTTTTCTGAAATAACAATAGAGTCCTCAAAGTTCATACCATTCATGGATAAGAATGCAGCACGAACATTGTATCCTAGAGCTAAATCACCTCTATCAGCCGAAGATCCATTTGTTAATACATCTCCTTTGGAAACCTTATCTCCCACATTTACAGCCGCTGTTTGATGCACACATGTACCTGCGTTTGACTGCTCGAACTTGTGCATATTATAAATATCAATTACACCTGTATCTTTATCGTACTCATCTGCTTTTACTACAATACGATCACCGAATACCTGTATAACTTCTCCGTCTCTTTTTGCATAAATACAAGCTCCTGATTGCTCAAGTATTGATGCTTCCATACCTGTACCAACTAATGGACTTTGTGAATATAAACCAGGTACTGCCTGGCCTTGCATGTTAGAACCCATAAGATCACGCATAGCGTCATTACTTTCTAGCCATGGAATCAATGATGCAGATACTGATACGATTTGGTTTGTAGATGCATCAATATAGTCTACTTCTGTAGCTTCTACATCAATAACCTCTCCGCCTTTACGACAAGGTACAATAGTATTAGCAAATTCACCTGTTTCATTTAAATCAGTATCACCATAAGCAATATTGTAACGAGCTTCATCAATAGAAGACAAGTATACAATTTCATCTGTCACTTTACCTTGAACTACTCTGTTATAACACGATTGCAAGAATCCATATCTATCAATATTAGCATTTACTGTAAAGGCGTTAATCAAACCAATGTTTGTACCTTCAGGAGTCTGCACAATACAGATTTTACCATTGTAAGTACTCTGCACATCACGTACACCAGCGTCTGCTCTATCTTTATTTAATCCACCAGGACCAAGAGCTGATAATCTACGCACATGTGTCAATGCTGACAATGGGTTTGTATGATCCATGAATTGAGATAATTGCGATTTAGTGAAAAAATCTTTCATAGCAGATACAAATAATTGTGAGTTGAACATGGAATGAGGTGTAGCTGTAGCAGTATCAGACATACTCATTCTATCTTTAATTAATCTTGTCATTTTTGTTAATACTGTATAACATTGCGCTTCGATTAATTCTCCGGCCAAACGTACACGTCTATTCATCAAACCATCTAGATCATCAACTTGATTTCTTCCAGCTTTAATTTCTAGTAAAATCTTAGTAATACCCATTACATCAGCTTTTGTAAGTACAGAGTGATTTTTATCTATGTTTAACAACAAACGCATATTCAATCTGACTCTACCAACATCTGACAAATCATACTTTTCAGCATCTAAGAACATACCATAGAATAGTTCCCATGCAATATTTAATGATGGACGTTCATTTGGTCTAACTACCTTATATATATTTAATAATGCTTCTTCACGCGTATGAGCTCTTTCAGCATTAATGGTATCTAACCAATATAATTCATTAAAGCTTCTATTGAGAGATAAAATATAGAATTTATCAATATGTTCAGCTAGTTCAGCCATTTTCTTCATAGTAAACTCTTCACCTGCATAAGCTAAAATTTTACCATTACGGGTATCTACTATATCACATGCAGAAAATGCACCCAAGAATTGTTCATCTGATAAGAATATATGCTTTACGCCACTTTTAGTAATTACTTGTAATTGTCTAGCTTTTAATGTAGTACCAGCTTCATGTAAGACTTTATGACTTTCAGCATCTATCAAATCATGTTTTAATTTAACATTAGACCATTCTGATTCGATCCAATCTATAGACCATCCGTCTTTTACACGCTTTGCAGTATTATGTTTATAGAATAATGATAATAATTCAGTTTTAGATACTCCACCTCTAGCAATAGAAAGATTACGATTTTTTTCAGCATAACCTAAGTCCATATTATCAAAATCATATGTATCCGATAAACGTTTAGAGTTAAAGCACATTAATAATGATGTAGCGATTACTTTACGTTTCTTATCTATACGCGCCTGTAAAATATTCTTTGAATCAAAGAGCATATCTAACCATGAACCTCTTGCAGGAATTACAAGCGCTGAATGTACAGATTTTCCATGAGTCTTATCTTCTGTCACTTCGAAGAATGCACCTGGAGCTCTATGTAATTGAGATACAAGCACACGCTCAACACCATTAATAATAAATGATCCATTTTCAGTAATCATAGGGATTGAACCTAAATGAACATCCTGTTCTATTACATCAGTAATTTTACGTTCAGTTTTCTCCGTATTATTCAGCTCATTCTTTTCTGTACTAATTTCATATAATGTTCTCTTTAATCTAATAACTACAGGAATAGCGTATGTTAAGTTACCCTTCTTGCATTCATTTATAGAATATTTAATAGGTAAGAATTTATAGCTAATAAAACTCAATTCTATTACTCCATTATAGCTAACGATAGGAAACACTTCTTCTAAAATTCTTTGCAATCCTGTTTTCAAACGTGCATTTTCTGGAGTATTTAATTGAAGAAAGTCACGATATGAATCATGATGAAAAGATCTTATTTTAGCCAGCTGAGGCATACATTTTTTCCCAGAATAACCACGGATTATATGATTTTTCTTAAAGTTAGATGTATTTTTTGCTTGCTTATCAGTATGTTTTTTATTTACAGTCATCGCACCCACCACAATTCTAATGATTTAAATAGTATATAACAAAAATCACTATGATACAATAACTTTTAAATATATTAAATATATACTAACAAGAAATTAATAATATTCACAAATCTGTTGCATTTTTATATCTCTTATATCCATCTATCAGCCATAATATGCCAATGTAAATGCGGTACTTCTTGATAAATATCCAGATTATTCTCTACTCTAACATCCACACAATGATTTAAAATACTGACTAACATATTATATGCTGCTATTTTTTCTTCATTGCTAGCATGTTCTAGAAAATCTCTTAAATCTACATATTCACCTTTTGGCAACAGTAAAATATGTACATTTTTTCTAGGATTAATATCATAAATAGCTACTGCATGCTGATTTTCAAACACCACACCATTATAATGAGCCTTCTTACATGGAAGCTCATTTCTTAATATTCGTGCAAATACATTTGTTTTATCGTAAACTTTTTTTTCTGCGATTGTATTTGTATGCATATGCATATTATACATATATAAATTTGTAACTGAAAAGATACTCAGAATTGCAACTAACATTTTTAACATTTGTAACAATTATCATCCTAAAAGTAAATTTTTTATTAATTTTTTATACCTTTTGATATATTTTCAATTCGATGTTTCTATTTTTTTGCTTTTGGAATTGCTTTTTATATATAAAGTCATACAATATCATATGAATATGTTTGCAAATTTTGATTCACATGACATGACAAAACATTATAATAGACAGCGTCTGCTATATAAATATCTCTATACTGTTGTAGTTGCAGCAATAGTTATTACGGCTAGTATGTTTTATGCTGGATATGTATATATTCAAATAAATAAAATCAATAAAGCTAATACTATAATTATTCAGGAATATTTGAGCAAAGGTAAACTACGTACGTTAGATAAAATTGATCAGAGATACGCTAAATATTGCTATAGCACACAACTGGCTAACTTTATTAAAGATATTTATGCAAATAAACCTTATAATCCAGATCATAGATATAGATTATTATTCTTACTAAGAACAGGTCAAAGCAATTTGGTACAGTCTTATCAAACATTATCTTTACATGAGAAAAAAGTTGCAGCTGAATTAATTTATAGTAAATCTACAGAAGCTATACCTGTAGATATTGAGCGTGAATTATCATTAAATCCTAGATTAATTTTATCTGAAATAGGTCATGAAAATGCTAATGAGTACGATTGGAGTAAATTATAATGCAGAAATTCTTATTACTATATGCAGTGAGTTTATATGCGGACTCAGATACCGAAAACACATCTCAGTATGCAAATACCACTGATCTTCCTGGAGTAACACAAACTGCCAATACTGATACAGCAAAGCAAACTGTCAATACTGATACACAAAATCTAAACAATAATCATATATATAACTACATAGAGTTCTTAGATAGAATATCAGATATCGAAGTAAAACATAATTATACAGAAACAAAAATAGCTACTAAAAAAGCAACAAATAGAAAGATAACTTATAGAACTCAACAATTAAGCACATGTCAGGATAAAATCTATTTTACAGATGCTAATACCGTCTGCGTCAATCATAATGGAAATACTAGTATCATTTTTACCCATCAATATACTATAACTGCTGTACATGTAATTAATAATCTAATGTATATAGCTGATGAAATAGGCAATCTGATTATTGTAGATAATAATACTCAGGAAATTACTGAAATTATTAATCATCATCTGATTTTATCTTTTATAGAAAAAGATGATAAGCTTCTTGCTCTATCAAATAACGGATCGATTACCTGTTTCTTAAAAGATCAAGGGATAATACTCTGGCATCTAGAGTCTACTTTACCAAATGATATTGCATATAATACCAATGCATGTATAGATGGCAATCTCCTATATACATTCTCTGCTCCATTATCATTATCTGTAGTAGATTTACATTCCGGGAATACATTACAAACAATTTATATACCATATCATTTACTTGCACACGTATATGTAGATGATAAAAGCATTTACTGTATTACAAATCATACGGTCTATCAGATAGATAAATCCACATATCAATACATAGCATCTCAAACCAATCAATATGATCAGCAAACTCCTGACGATGTGACAGTGACTGTATCACCTGTGCCATATATACATATATTCAATAACTCATCTAATATTTTTCTTTCTACCAATAGAGAGATATTTCAATTAGATACAAAAACTTTAGCATTACAAGCAGTCTTTCAGGCAGCATGGTATGATGGATTAATGTTTGATGAAAAAATTATATCATCTCATATTACAGATAAATATATATTTGTGAATACCACGCATTATACAATCTGTATAGATCTGCACACATATGCTAGAACAATTCTGTCACATAGAGTATTAAATATTGCTCAAACACTTACAGGCTCTGTGATACTTGGAGCTATTGAACATATGTTCAGCACTACAAAAGCCATTTACACTTTTAATTAAAATGACATAGTATATTTTGCATTATATCTCTGATCTATATACATTTTGTCATTATAGTGAGATATCAATACAATCTGCCCGTTATAAATATATAAATATGCAATCTTCATGTTATGAATTAAATTCTCTGATCCATATACACAATACTACATATCATCAATCCAATCATCATTAAAATACCCTTGAAGATATGTATTCCAGAATTTACAGATATAGGCGCTAATATTGAGAGTAGAATATTAAAACAAGCCGCAGCAATATTGAAACTTAATCCAACTTTTGCAGGATAATATTGAAATCTCTCTACCATCCATACAGGTAATGAACCATAACATGAACCTAGCATTAATAACATTGGTATTAATGTATACAAACTACACCATGGCAGGATACATATCATTATTGTAAATAATACACCTGAAAATAATAAAATTTTTCTACATCCATATGCGTCTGACAGCTTAGCAAACATGACTATAATAGGCCATAAACATAATAATAAGAACATATTATATATATCGATGTATGTTGCACTTAAATGCAAAGTATGTTGCATTAAATACTTATTGTAAACAAACAGCAAATAAAATCCAAGAATATCTAATCCTACAACTAAGATACTAGTGATAAAATACATGTATCCTATATTTGTTCTAGACATATTCTCATTGCTAGACATCTGATACATATACTTATATGTATGAGATTTCTGAACTTGATTGGTATTACAATAATTTTCATCACGTTTGTATCCAATCATTTGTATGACACATAGCGACATCAGAGCACCAAGCATAAACGCTAGCCTCCATCCATATTGAGCTAAAAAAGAATGATCAGTATACATACCTAAGAGTACATTCATCATTTGTCCCATAATAAATCCAAGAATAAAGCCAATACATATAAATGATGCTGCATAATTTTTATTTTCCTCAGTATTTGCTACCACATATACATAAGACATGCCATAACAACCACCCATAGCAATTCCCTGTATAATCCGCACTAAAACTAGTATAATGATACCTATGATATTATTCTCGGGAACGGTACATACCAATAAACTCGATATAGCCATCATAAATAATGATATTTGCAATGATCTATTTTCATCACATATATCAGTAATTTGCCCAAATATATATGCTCCTATAGGTCTAAATAGATAAGCTACAGATAGTATTAAAAATGAATATAATCCAGCATACATGGTAGCGTAATTATTAAAAAAACTCTTTGTAATCTCTTTAATAAACATGGCGTATATAGCAAAATCATACCATTCAACTATACTAATTAATAAACCGATTGTTTTTCTGGTAAAAATCATAACACAATAATAACATAAAAATATAAATAACATCGAGATACATATTGCAATAAGACTGGTTTTTTGTTAGAATATTTTGAAATGGCATATCAAACATATAAAGGTAAAAGAAGTGTAAGACGTAAAATCGGTTTCAGAGCACGCATGTCTACTGTTGGTGGCAGAGATGTAATTAACAGACGTAGAGCTAAAGGTAGACATGTATTAGCATATGATAAGCCAGTTAAGTAATATCTCACTTTCTTTCCAAAATATAAAAGCATTGTGAACATTTCATATACGCACATACTTTTATATATCATTACGTAAATCATTCATCAATAAACTATCTCTACACATCGCACATAAACTATCTCTACACATCGCTTAGAAATTATGCAATGATAAGTATATGTATAAAACAAAAATGAAGCTATCAAGATATAAAGAGTTAGCTATATTATCTAGAATAGATACTTCATTCTTTCATTATACCTCCAAGCCTGCAGATAACGTAGCAGGCAAAATCATTTTGAAAATAGGTAGAAAAATTGGCAATGCTGTTGTACGTAATAAAATCAAGAGACGCATTAGACATATAGTACGTGAATTAAGTCAGCATCTTCCAATAGACTGCATGTTGTATCCGAAAAAAAATATTATATCAGCAGATTTTAGTGAATTGAAAAAAGATCTGACAAGCATGATCATAAATAATTTTACAATCAATATATAATAATATCGCAAAAATGATATGCTGTGATATGTCCAAAGTCAATGTACAAAAATTATTTCGCAGAATGTTGCAAAGTATTTTTTTCAGTATGCAATCAGTGAGTATATGTATATCAATTTTGATTATATTAATATTATATGCATATGTACAAAATGCATCTATTCAAGCCTCCAGTAGAATCTTCGCATTACTCAATACATCCACTTCCAGATCAGAAATATTTGCTCTTGCATATAGATTTTTAATAATAGCAGCTGGTTCTACTGCGATTTATTATACCTCATTATTTTTAAAAAAATATATAACATTATATTGGAAACAGACAATTACTCAGCAACTTGTAAATTGTTGGATTTCTAGCAAGCACTTCACTCATCATAATATAGAAAATATAGATAAACGTCTGACAGATGATATAAAATCAATTTCTATTACACTGGGAGAATTATTGCATGGAGCTACTACTGCACTCATACAGCTCTGTATATATACACCTAAATTCATTAATGAAATACAAAAATGCGGCAATGGTATAGGAAAAATTGCTATTATTGTAATCCTGCTTGCTTTACTATTCAGTATGTTGAATCTCATATTTAAGCACTATATACAATACTATCATGAACAATTTTTAGAAACCGAAGGCGCTCTACGTCGTACTATTAAAGGTACTGATCAAATGAGTTCTGCTATAGCTATGTTCAATGGTAAAGAAGCTACTTTTACACATATTAAGCAAACCGTACATATGAATATTAATGCGCAAAGAAAAATTATGATCATTAAAACATTATCTGGTTTTGTACAGTCTATAGTAAATACAATGAATAGCAATATGGGGCGTTTATTATTTACTCCATTAGCATGCGCAGGATTAGCTACTACTTACGATACAGTATATGCCGCATCATTACTATGGTATATCTTGTATAATTTAGTATTTATAACTCAAAATACTGATAAATTTTCTGAAATCAGTGTATCCATGAAACGATTAAATGAAATTTATGATACTTGTATGAATGTATCTGCCACTGGTTTGATACAAGCTAAATCTCTTGATAGCAATATTCATATAAATGCCACGATATTTGTCCCAACAGACAATACTATGAAAATGATTTTACATAACGTCAACTTACATATTGCTCCACGCGAACATATCTTAATATATGGTAAATCGGGTACTGGTAAAACAACTTTATTGAGCGCTCTACATGGACATTATACAACTGCTTCAGGTACAATATCCACACCGGCTACTACCAAACTATTCTTCTTACCGCATAAAACACTGGTTATTGAAGGAGATATTTTCGCAAATGTAGCATATCCATGTGATCATTGTGATAAACAGCAAATAGAATATATCTTAAGCAAAATATTACCATTATATAAAACATTAAATATGCAAAATTTATCTGCAGGTGAGCGTCAGAAGATACAACTTGCAAGATTACTATATCAATCTGATGATAAATATAATGCAATTTTCCTTGATGAACCGTTCAGTAATATAGACAATCACGAGAGTCAAGTATTGATGAAAATGATATGTGAGTCCTTGCCAAATAGCTCCATTATTATATGTATGCATAATGGTCAGGAAATACTTGGAGATATCTTTGATAAACAAATCAATTTAGAAAAATATGCTTTGCGTGAATAATTAAAAATGAATCTTATATCTCATCTGTCCGGCTACTTTTATTTTATATAGTAATTCGTAATTATGCATATAATCTGTTATGTCATGCTGAGCTCTGTTGCTATCTTGCTCTTACATCTCTTATTCTGCACAATAGTACATCAACGTAATAAATTTAACATTCTCTCAATAGTCTTAGCTTGCAATGTAAGATTATCATACGTAGCAATAAACGAAATCCCTCCATCTGTTATACGTAAACGAGATATTATAATCTGCTCATGTCCTATAGCATCCTTCGGAGTAATATTCACTGGTTTTTCTACTAAAATAATATCTGGATTTTTATGCAATATTTGCGCAATAGAATCTAAATTCACATCGTGTTTAGTATGCATTTGTACAGAAATCACATGACCTATTTTAATAGGCACATGCACACATGTAACAGATATACTGATATCATGATCCAATAAACGCTTTACTTCACCTATTATCTGCTTTTCATCACTAGTATGTAAATAGCTATCTATTGCACCTATACCAGGAATTACATTAGAATATATATAGTTATCGAAAAACTGCGGATTATCATGTATGTGCATTTCTTCATGCTTTCTCTCTCTATCTAATGCTTTCATTGCTTTAATCCCTGCATCTGAAATAGACTGACATGTATTTAATGACACAAAATCAAACTGACACTTCGATAAAATACTCCGTAATATGGTACAAATACCCAGCGTTACTATATGTGCTAATGGCAATAATTTCTTTATATTATCATGCTGTTTTATAGATTCTATATTAGATAAATCAATTAATACTGTATCAGTATGATGTTTTATAATATGCGTAGTATCAATTAAAAATGTCTTTGGATCTATACATTCCAAAATCTGCTGAGTCAATTCCGCGTCAGTATTCACAATCGCATCTAGATCTTTTAACATATGATGATGAAAGATATTAGTATGTATGATTTTATTTTTAAAACGTATCTTTTGAGGAATATCAGATATAATCATCAATATATCTTGCTCTGTCAATATATTCTCTAGCATACTCAAAACACGCTTACCTAACATATCACTTACATTTGTTACACATAACTTCATATTGAATGATATCAGATTTGATAATATTGTAAAAATTTTATACAAATTTCAGTACTTTATTAAAATTTATACTATATATTCTTTTTTATGATTATAATAGATTTCTTCAGATCATTACTGTATAAGTCGAAATATGAAAAAACATTAACATATACAGTCGAGCAATTATCGCCAGATAATCCATACATCTCAAAAATTATTAAATTTTTTGCATATTGTAGCATCTCAATCGCAATGAGTTATATAATCCTCGCACCTATACGTCTGCTCATACCAAATACATACATGCCATCATTATTCTCTCATAACATTACACTCACACTACCTATTATTCTGAATATGCTTGCTGTAAATCTTTTCTTGGATATTGTGTTATATCCTATAGTTGACTATATCCACACTCATACAACATGGTTATTTACAAGCAAATGTTTGATCATCATGATACGTACTCATTTGTATAGCACTATCAGTACATTATGCTTTATATTAATCAATTTTTTACTGAGCTTATAGTACTTCTAAGGAATTATATGATTGATATTTGAAAGTATACTCTACACTTTTTGCTGCACTACACATACACATTGATTACCTATTACTGTAGGGGTAGCATACTGACCAATATCTGACAAACCTTCCAAAAAGCGCTTAACTGTCTCTATACCAACATCCTTATGTATAATCTCACGTTTCTTATATTTTAAGATGACCTTAACCTGATTACCCTCCATGATCTCAGTACGAGCATGTTTAATTTTGATATCAATATCATGCTGTCCAATATTTGGCGTTAATTTAAATTCTTTAATTTTAATTTCTTTATGATTCTTACGTGCTGCAGATGCTTTTTTCTTTTCTTCATACTGATTCTTACCATAATCCATAATTTTACATAACGGCGGATTACTATCAGCACGTATTTCAACAAGATTCAATCCTACACTCTCAGCCATTTGCATAGCAGAGATTGTACTAATGCTTTTATGATATACACCATTACTATCTATTAGATCAATGATAGGTATACGAATTTGATTATCTTTTCTAGGATTTCTCTTAATATGTTTATCTTTTATCTTCAAACAAGACCTCTAGAAATTTTTACATATTTTAGCATTTCTTACAAGATCTAGAAAAAATATATATTGCACGAAGTATCTAAAAAGCTGTTTATATGCATTATTTCATTTCTTATACTGCTTTTATACAACATTTGGATTTATATCTTTGACTATATATGCATTATCTATCACATTTTTAATATTATCAGTATGTATCATGTGAATTAAATTCGCACGCTACCAGTTATTTCATCTTGCAAGCTGTTCTCTTTTGTTTTATCATATTCTATGTTTACAACAATATTGAACAAAATAAAACCATTAATATTGCGCTTGAATCCTCAGGTAACAGAGAAATCTAGCAAAAAGCATAAAATGGATTTTTCTTCTAATGAATTATGGCTTAGAGCAGGCTTTACATTATTCGTAGTGTTAATATATCGCTTTGGATCATATATACCTGTACCTGGCTTAAATGCTGATGTATTAAAAGATATTGTGAATCAATCAGCAGGAGGAGTAATGTCTATGCTTAATCTGTTCTCTGGAGGATCAATTGAAAGAGCTACTATCTTCATGATGAGCTTATCCCCGTATATTACAGCAAGTATGATTATTCAATTATATACAACTATGTCGCCTACATTACAAGCATTGAAAAAAGATGGTGAATCAGGACAAAAAACTCGTAATCAATATACTCGTTATATAGCATTAGTATTGACAGTAATCCAATCGTATGGAGTTGCCTGGATGCTTGAAAGACAAAAGTCCGATATATTAAACATGCCAGCTGTAGCCATGCCAGGTTTTTTCTTTAAATTCTCTACAGTCATTACATTAACTGCAGGTACATTCTTCTTAATCTGGATCAGCGAACAAATTACCGATAGAGGCATAGGACAAGGCTCTTCTATAATTATCTATACAAGCATCGTTGCAAGCATTCCTTCATCTATCAACAAAATCAGCATGTATCTAAGAGCTAACTTATTGAGTAATTACATATTGTTTTTAGATATAGGATTAATCTTAGGTCTCATGCTAGTAGCAGCGTTTTTCGATCAGGCATATAGAGCTGTAAAAGTCGTTGCAATTCAAAGTCAAAGACATTTAATGCATAATAGTATTCCAAATGAAATACCTGTCAAATTAAATGTTGGCGGTGTGATGGCTCCTATGATTGCTAGCGGACTCTTATCATTGCCAAAAACATTATCTGTCATTATGCCTAGTATGTCTAGATTCATTCTTACAGATACATTCTTCGCTATTGCATTTGGATTACTCATTTTCTCATTAGCTTTTGTAACAGCGCCACTTACATTAGATCCTGAAGAAACAGCTCAAGATTTACAACATAATATGAGAATGATTGAGGGCGTACGTATGGGTCAGGATACAGTATCTTTCTTAGAATATCTATTAAATCGATTAGCGTCAATCTCTGGTCTATATTTAGTGATCATATGTCTATTACCTGAGATCATTATTAAATTGAGCGGGCTACAGATTTTATTCGGCGGTACAAGTATTTTAATTATAGTTGGTGTTACTAATGAAATTATGACTCAAATCGCCTCATTAAGCATAGGTCAAGAGTATCAGAAGCTAATGCATGAAATGAGAAAGCAGCGCTAAGACTTGGTGAATTGATATCATCTCAATAATCTTGAGAGCATTTGAAATGTAAGTGTTTTATTAATTTTTATATTCTCACTGATAATGATTCTTCATATAGGATCTCAATAATCTTGAGAGCATTTGAAATGTAAGTGTTTTATTAATTTTTATATTCTCACTGATAATGATTCTTCATAGAAGACGTGTTATATTGATGTAAACTGCTGAAATATAGAATATATTCAACAATAAGCATTATATTCTGCATTTTATTTTTTGACCCTTCACAAATATTGCAAACAGCATATACTCATTATATGCGTATTTTGACTGGCATTAAACCAACAGGATTATTACATTTAGGAAATTATTTCGGTAGTATCAAGCAATTATTAGACTATCAACAAGCAACAAATCAAGCAGAACATGAAATATTCGCGTTTATAGCTAATGCACATGCTCTTACAACCCCTCTAGAAGCTAAGATGCATGCATTTTATACTAAAAGTCTTCTATCTACATATCTAGCATGCGGTATTGATCCAAATAAAATCTGTCTTTATTTACAAACAGATATATCTGAGACTTTCGAATTAGCATGGTTATTGACCTGCTTCTGTACTAAAGGTGTATTGGATAGATCGCATGCATTTAAGGCTGCTCAAGATAATCAAAATGAAGCTGTAGGCATGGGTATCTATTCATATCCTATACTTATGGCTGCTGATATTTTAGGAGTCGATGTAAATATTGTACCTGTAGGACCTGATCAAAAGCAACATATAGAAATCTGCCGTGATTTAGCTATAAAAATCAATCATCATCTGGAGTCTCAAGGATTACAGTCAGCCTTTGTAGTACCTGATATACAAATCGAAATGGAACAAAGTATTACAGGTTTAGATGGACGTAAAATGAGTAAGAGCTATGATAATACCATTAAACTTACCGATACACCGGAACAGATTAAAAAACTTATATATGGCATCAAAACAGACTCTAGCGGCATGAATGAACCAAAAGCATTGGATACACTATATGAACTTTACGCATTATTTGCAACAGATGCTGAAAAAGTCGAATTAGCGTCAAAATATCAAACAGGTATAGGATGGGCTCAAGTGAAAGCTACTGTATATGATAAAGTCAATGCTTTTATTACGCCTATACGTGAAAAATATGAATATTATATGCTACAAGATGAGCTACTTGAACAGATCTTATTGCAAGGAGCACAAAAAGCAAGACCTATTATACAAAATACATTATATAGAGCTAAAAAAGTACTTGTAGCATAAACTCATAAATACATCCTATATATACTCTGCTCCTCTAACTACTCATGAATCATTATATACATCCTCTGCTCATTGCACACGAGTCATGCAT
This sequence comes from uncultured Rickettsiales bacterium, assembly GCA_964563095.1. Taxonomy (GTDB): domain Bacteria; phylum Pseudomonadota; class Alphaproteobacteria; order CAJXXZ01; family CAZLVD01; genus CAZLVD01. The sequence continues at coordinate 54,085 of CAZLVD010000001.1, read as the reverse complement.
ATTAACTCAATTAGACTGCAGTATTTTCAGAGCATATCTTGTTTATATCTTGATAACAGTTATCATATACATCCTCTGCTCATTGCACACGAGTCATGCATATTAACTCAATTAGACTACAGTATTTTCAGAGCATATCTTGTTTATATCTTGATAACAGTTATCTCTGAGGTCTGTATATAATAAATCATCATCTTAGATAGCCCATACACTTATACATTCCACAAATTCACTATATTTTTCCACACATTAATACTTTAGCAATAAAATCTATTGAATGCACATGTATTTTATGATACGATGCACCATGTCCAAGTTATTTAAAGCAATCTGCGTATTAAGTTCTATTACTTTTGCAGAGAATAATCCAGAATCAATCACTTCGAAAGAAATTATACGTACTCAGCTCACTGAGGCGGATCTATTATATGAATTTACTATGCCTGTAAAAATTATTGCTGAAAATCATGCTAAAACTCAAATACAATACTATGGAATATATTATTCATTACTATTATCTGCATACCTTATACCCTTAGGTGTCACATTGTATATTAAAAAACAACAAGACCATCATGCAGATAATAATAAGTTTTTTATCATAAATGCAGTAGCATGCGCTTCTGCTTTTGGATTGCGTAATATATTTAAAAATGAATATAGCAGATATGTCGGAAATTTATTTACTGTCTTGGCGCTGTTTATGATACCTCTTTCAATTTTTAAATATAACGTATTCACAGTATTTTTCAGGCGTTAATAAATTATCTATTTGGAAACATGAATCCATTTTTTTACACTAAGTTAGTATTCTCTTGATATAGTGATTCATGAATGAGAATATGCTTCGTGAATTATTAAGCGAAATGAAATTACATATACAAGCAACTGATAAACTAATACTACTCATGGAGCATAAACTCCGCAATATAGAGCACGTTACAAAATTATCTCAGCAAATTACTCTCCAAGAAGAAAAAGTTATGCATATTCAAATGCCTGATAGACTAACAAACAAAACATCATATGTACCATATACAGATACTATACAATCAGATTTTCATGATCATTCTCTTATAAAACATAGTATAGAGAAAGCAAAACTAAATTCATTAAAGCAATCATATTAAATTGCTATAGTATTAATGTCCTGATCTGTCACTGCACACATGTTATCTATGCTAATTGAATTCTTTGAATGATTAATAAGATATAAAGATGATACTTCAAACATATAAATTTTTCTTCCATGAGAATATGTTTTGTGATAGACTTAGCATTATGGATGTAGAAACATTAATTAGAAAAGTCTTACGGAAAAGTCTTAGAGTAGGATTCTGTATAGTAGCATGGGCGTTATCTGGTGGCGGATATTTTTGGCCTATCTGGGTAATACTACTATATTCATTTGAAATGCTAATTTCGGCTTATCGCTCAGGATTATGGTCTGAAGATACTGTCAAAGCTCCTGTAGAAGATTTAGTGAAAAATATTAGTCGTAAAATCAATAAGAAATATCATATATATACAGATAATGTAGAAGATATTACTGCAACAAAACATCAATAAGCATATACTTCCCCTAATCACTCAAAACGATATACACTACCTGGATAGATCAAGCTACCTTAGAGCATATACTTTTATTATAATCATGCTAAGATAGTCTTATGCGTCTATAGCTCAGTTGGAAGAGTATTGCTTTCCGATAGCAAAGGTCAGAGGTTCGAGCCCTCTTAGGCGCGTTAGATTCATCATCATATCATCAATATATGTCATCGATCAAACAAACCCTAGATTAAAATGTAGACAAGGTAGAAGAAGTAAGTAGTTTTTTTATACATACTTTTACATCAACTCTATACTCTCAAATCTTTTAATACATTTGTGTTTTTTATGATAATCATTATACTCTATATATGAAATACGCATTATTAGCTCTTGCGACCACAATCACTCATACAGAGGCAAAAATCAATACACAGCAAGCCCGCACTATATCCATCAAGGTATTGGATAATGTGATAAAAGCAGGATGTTTTATATCAGGCGCGCTAGTTAATACATCTATATACAACAATGTACAAGAATACCAGTGTTCATTTGTAAACACATTGAAGCAGAATATATCATTTATCGCAATCTTCTCCATATTATGTAAATTACTATTCATCAGTCTCTTTGACTATAAAAATATATCTTCATATATAAAAGATTATGCATCTTTTTTCATACACGGTATGATATTGACTGATATATGTATTATATACAAGAACGTATTTGAGTAAAATAACTCCAACTAAATAATGAATCTTATTATATATACAAATCACAATAGACATATCGATTGATGTAATTTTACTGAATAATCTTACAAATATAGCCAATATATCATCTATTATCATAACTTTTATTTTTTATATCATGCATTCTCTAGATTTACTCAAATTAATATGCTACACTGACCATTATGAGAATAGTTAGATCATGTAGATCAGTTAAAACACGTAGCAAGACATGTAAAATTATCAGACGCGGTCATGCAATATATGTCATCGATCCAAAAAACCCTAGATTAAAATGTAGACAAGGTAGAAGAAGTAAGTAGTTTTTTTATACATACTTTTACATCAACTCTATACTCTCAAATCTTTTAATACATTTGTGTTTTTTATGATAACCATTATACTATATATATGAAGTACGCACTATTAGCTCTTGCTACTACAATCATTCATATAGAAGCAAAAATCTATATACCTACGATATGGAGGCAGAGACCAGCACAGAAATTCTCTCATACGAAACATATAGGTTGTATTGTAGCAGGTATGTATATGAAACTCATTGCAGACAATCTAATACAACAGTCGATAGGGAAAATGAAGATACGATCAACCTCGCTACAGGGTAAAACATATACGTTTTTTGCTTTATTATCAGTAGAAATGTTATTGTTCTATCTGATTACTGCCAAAAAGACCACATCCGTGCTATATACTCATGCAACTTATTTCATATACGGTATGATCTCCATGCATATGATTGATTTTATATTATTGATACATCACAACTTTAAATTTGCTAGCAAACAGCAGTCTCGTTCGCAGCCTCCTTTTAACACTGCAGATATTAATCGTACGAATTGGAATAATCCTAACTGATAACTTCATTATACTCACATTCCTTGATAGATAAATACACTCCATCTATGATATATGCATATTCCTTGATAATCCAATTAACCAGCATTGTTCATCATACTGTCATTATACTCACATTCCTTGATAGATAAACTACACTCCATCCTGATGATATTATCGACTACAATACTACATCACATACGCACATATCGATCTGCATCTATATATACACTAGTCTAT
>CAZLVD010000001.1:35822-50602 GCA_964563095.1 uncultured Rickettsiales bacterium | reverse complement strand
AATACTACATCACATACGCACATATCGATCTGCATCTATATATACACTAGTCTATATATTGAGATGATAGAATATACATCATGAGTGCAGTAGTATTTGTATATTTGTATGCGACAAATGTATGATCACATACGAGTGATAACTTATTGAGCATTCAATGTTTTTGCAATTTCAGAATTTATAAGTGCACTTCTCAAGCGTAAGCAACGTAATGTTAAATACTTAGCATTTTTTAAATACGCATCAATACCACCGTATTTTTCTACAGTACGCAATCCACGATTAGACACATATAAATATATAGTACCTAAAATATTACTATGAAACGCCAATTTACGTATATTCACTCTGAACAAACGTGAAGTAACATTATGAGCATGGCTCACATTTCTACCAAAAGACACAGACTGCAATGTAATATCACAACATCTAGACATATAATAACCTCTGTTAAGGATAACCGAAAATATATCGAAAAGCAATAGTTCACGATATGAATGTTGATTATGATAACTGCACGAATGCTGATTGTTACGCTTTCTGTCTCATTCCTGCTTCTCAAACTGTACATTTATCGCAGATTTATTATATACACTCTCCAAATGTCGCACTGATACATGCGCATAATTCTGTATCGTAGACAACGATGCATGACCTACAAGCTCCTGTATAGTACGCATACACACTCCATTCTCCAGTAAATGAGTCACGAAACTATGTCTCAGAGCATGAGGCGTTAAATGATCTGGCAAACTCAGTTTTGTACGTGTTCTAGCTAGCATTTTAGCCGCTTGATATCTATTTAATGGTTTTAGTTTTTTATCTATAAATAAATGATTATGAAGCGTTTCTGGTCTATGCAAGCAATAATTATACAGAGCCAGCATAACTTCTTCCAGCACAGGCACAGTTCTTACACGTCTACCCTTGCCTATCACTGTAATGGATTTGATATGTTTATTTATATAAGTCTGCTTTTTATGATCAATATCAGTGGACTGCGTCAGATCTGTATTGGTATTGCGCTGTGTCAGATCAGTGTTATTATTTATACTATTTTTTGATACTTCTTTACATATTGTAGTAGCATATAGATTCTTTTGGTTTTCCAGTGAATTAGATTGATATTCCACATACAGTCTATCTTGCTTATGACTCAGCAATTGTGTATCTACAGTCTGCATATTATCTTTTTTTCTATCGCATACATCATTCATTTGTATCTGTAAGCCTTCAGAGATACGTAAGCCGCAGCCATATAAATACATCCACAGAACTATCTCCTGCAGCTCATACCAATCTGTAATATTATTCATTTTATCTGTATCGATCAATTTCTCCATTTCATCCACTGTCAATGCTTTTGGTTTAATATAATTTATCTTTGGTTTATGCATTTTATCCAATAACATCATTAATTCTGTATCAAACATTTTCGCGTATGTCTTAAATGCAGCCAGACTTTTTAACTGTGTTCTACTACTAATTTTATTATAACGATATTCGAGATAATCACGCCAAATACCTATATCAATAGGAAATCCTTTTAATAACTTCTCAGTATCTTTTTCAGTTATCATCATATCATTCTGATGTCTAGCTCTATAAATTACATCTAAGCTTGTCTCAAGCATATGTTTGTGGAAAAATGTAAGAGCAGTCAAGTATTCCTGCAAATATGTCTCTATAGTCAATCTAGATTTTGTCTGCATTTTTTGTATAAATAATTCAAAAGTTTGATAAAAATGAGGTTTTAATAGCATCTCTATACGATTTAATATTAATGACACTTTATCATTCATAGATTATTTTAGCATAAAGAGTATTAAAAATAGTCCGATACAATCATTACATGAATATTATCAATATTAGATTGTGCGTTATTCATATATTCTTTCTGAGATATCTAAATTGATAGAGCAGCTCATTCATATACAACTCTGTATAAGTGTTTGCATCCTCTATCATTTCTTCCTGTACATATTCATCCATATGCTTATCTAATTTATCTAATACTTACGACCAATCCATGAACTCTTCATCTTCTGCTACTACATACTCTTCCTGTACATATTCATCCATATGCTTATCTAATTTATCTAATACTTACGACCAATCCATGAACTCTTCATCTTCTGCTACTACATACTCTTCCTGTACATATTCATCCATATGCTTTTGGAAAATCTTAGACTGTTCATCTGTACCATGTACAAACATAATAATCAAAGGACGCTTCTTAATTTTATTAAACATCTTGACTAGCTGATCACACGCTTGTTCAATACTAATAGCATTTATAGAACGTGTAGCAAATTGCATTTTAATCATAAATACTGACTCTATGACATCATACAAGACTAATCCATACAGCTTTTCTATACATCCTTTCTTCTTGAGTTTTAACCAGTCGTCTATATTTTTTGGCTCTGGACATATCAATAAAACATTAGCATCATCTGGCAATAATCCTATATCATACATCACCTGATCTACACTATGCGCTTTAGCATCATCAATGATTGTAAGTTCATCATTTTGAAAGAGTATCTGCATATGTCCATGCATACGGAATTTATATAACGCGTTTAATGCACGTACAAACATATATGAAGAATCCGGCAAATCTTTAGCTATACTTTGCAATGTAGTAGCCGTCAATAGAGCTAACTTCATTTTTAAAGGATTTTTTCTCCATTCTAATACTGTTTCATGATCTTCTTCAGAGGTATAATCGCAATCAGCATATCTAGCTATCATATCTGCTGTGATATCAGTTTCTGAAGTCAGAGCATCATCAAAATACTTCAGTAATGCGCTACTTTCACTATCAGTGTTAATGATTTTATACTGACTTAATTCCAGCAGATGTTTGATATTTGCTAGATATTCCTGAATATGTTTTCCATCTAGCTTTGCTGATGCTACATTAGTAACGCAGGTTACATTAGCGTAAAACAAATCTAATGATTTGAGCTGATAATTTTGCAAACAGATCACCATCCACTCTACCGTATCTAAATTATTTGGCCATTTAAATACCTCAGAAAGACTCATATAATGCTCTACTCCACATTTAGATAAAACATGAGCAATCATATTACCAACAATCTGCATACTGTAACTGCCAGTAATAGCTATAGTTTTTGGCTTTTTAAACATATATATCAGATCTATATTACTCAGAATTTGTATGTCATGTTTTTTAGCTTTATCTATGATAGGATGAGATTTATTAATATCAATTTCACTTGAGACAATAAGTAATTCTATTTCAGATACATGTATTAAAGGTTCATATAATTCAGATTCTGTCTCGTATAGTAAAATTTTTTGAGCTTTATCTTTTAAATATGCAAGCATATTGATATCTTTAGTGCATTCTCCAATAATTCCTATAACTTGCAACATAATTTTAATCTTAGCATATTTTCAACTGAATTTAATCATGAGTAGAAATATTTAAGCGATCAATAAATGAATTTAAGCAGCGCACATACCAATTATGATAAGGATTAAGAATATCCAGAATACAAGACAAAAATCTATCCAAAGAGACCATGCTAACCATTTGATATAAGCCATACGGTATGATCTATCATCTTCGTATATAGTCATGATTAATGCTGATGAGATTAAAGTAATATTCATTAAAAATGCACTCACTACAAACAATTTTACCAGAAAAATATACATATATATAGACCAAGTGCCTTTATATAATTCAGCGAATTTTTTAACTGTTAAAGTGACTTCCATAGATATATCATATCATAATTATCAGCATAAGCAAATAATAATTTGTATAAAATTACAGCACAAATATTCTACATACACATGATATAATTAATGCGTTGATATAAAATTTTGTATATGAATAATCTTCTACATTAGTCCTCATAAGAATTGCAGCGATTAGTAGAGCTAGATGCATTACAGAACTAAGCAAGGTACCCCAGATCAAAAAGCCTATAATGGTATGTAAGAACAGAATTTTTTCAATAAATCTCCATAATATGATGTAACCTACTACTGAACCAATATTCTTATTATGTATATCTGCAAATTTTTTTAGAGCTCCAATTAAATCTAAATCTTTTTTATCTATAACAGTCACTCTATTCATAAAGACATTATAACATTATATTCTGCTCAAAGCAAATAAATTTAGAATAGATATATTACTTTCTATTAAATTAAACTAATTATTGATAAAATAATAAAAAGAAGAAGAAATTACTTTCTGAAAAGCTTTAAGACATTAAAACCTTTAGTATAACCTACGTAACATACACCTACTACTACGATGCCGATTAAGGCAATTTTTAGAACTTTTTTTGTTGTTTCATTGCTGATCATAACTATTATATAACATAGATTTATTTTTTTTGCAAATGCATAGATTAATTTATTATTATAAATAATCAATTTTCATTTATTAATAACAATCTTAAAAAAAATATACTCTAGCTACATAAGTAAATATAATGTAGAATAAAACTAATGTCAGAAAAAATAACCAATGTACAGCAAAAGGATATGCCTCATAATTTAGAGGCTGAACAAATGTTACTTGGTTCAATTATGCATGATAATACAATATATGAATATGTATCAGAATATCTTAAGCCTGATCATTTTTACGTAGCGATACATGGTAAAATTTATAAACGTATAGCAGATTTGGTCCAGTCAGGTCAAATTGCCAATCCAATTACACTTGTACCTTTATTGAAAACTGAGATAGAAAATATTAAAGAATATTTAGTGAGTCTTTCAGGTACTGTAGTGAGCTCATTAGTAGCTCAAAATTATGCAAAATTATTATATGATATAGCTATCAAGCGTGATTTAATACATATTGGAGAAAAAATTGCAGCTAATGGATACGATACTAGTAATGAAATGAGCGCTAAAGAACAAATCGAAAATGCTGAAAAAAACTTGTTTGACATAGCAATGTTTGGATTGGAAGAGAAAAAGGATAGAAGTTTTAGTAAAATCATGCATAGCGTACTACAAACTGCGCAAAGAGCTTATAGACAAGGTGGAAATATAGTAGGTGTAACTACAGGATTAACGGATGTAGATAAATGTCTCGGAGGCTTACATCCATCTGATTTGATTATTATCGCAGGTAGACCATCTATGGGTAAAACTGCTTTAGGTGTAAATATAGCCTTCAATGCTGCTCAGGCATATTCTCAGAAAAAACATGGCGGTACTAAAGTTGCATTTTTTTCGCTAGAAATGTCGGATGAACAGTTAGGTATGCGTATAGCAGGTCAAGAGGCTAATATCCCCTCAGATCAAATTCGTCGCGGTGCAATTAATACAGCGCAACTGTCATCAATAGCTCAACAAATTAACATTTTACAATCATTACCTATGATGATTATAGATACCCCATCCCTTACTATCAATGCGCTTAATACACATGTCCGTAGACTTGTACGTCAAGAAAATATTGGCCTGATTGTGATTGATTATTTGCAGTTATTGACTGTATCTGGTAAATCAGAAAATCGCGTACAAGAACTGTCTGTCATTACGCGTGCATTAAAAGCTATTGCAAAAACTTACAATATTCCCGTTGTAGCATTATCACAATTATCTCGTGCAGTTGAACAGCGTGAGGATAAACATCCGCAATTGTCAGATCTTCGTGAATCTGGTGATATTGAACAAGCTGCGGACGTAGTATGTCTGTTAAAACGAGATGCATATTATTTAGCTCGACAAAAACCTACAGATGATAGCGTTAAAATGGACGCATGGCAGCAAGAAATGAAAAAAGTATATGGTAAGGCTACATTAATGATAGCTAAGCAACGTCATGGTCCAATTAAAAACATTACACTGTCCTTCAATGAAGCCTTGACTAAATTCGGAAATTATACTGGGCAAGATGAAAATAACGCAGAATAATACATATATAGCACATTCTACAGTACATTTATTACTATAATCCAAAGCAAGGTCAGAGTTTAATTCTGATATTAATCCATAGTTTTGTATAGATATCTCAAATAATTTTCACAGGATATATTAAAATTTACAGTACGCATTCATTTTTTTTATCAATATTAAAATCACAGGGATGACAGGACTTGAACCCACAACCTTCGGTTTTGGAGACCGCTGCTCTACCATTGAGCCACATCCCTAATGTTTTAGTATACTATTTTTATATGAAGAAATCTATAAGGAAAACGCAATATTGATTATACCTATAAATCATATAAAATTTGATATAATATATACATGTATAAAATTAAAAAATTTTTGATCTCTTTTTTCTCTATAATGCTTTGTTATACAGCAATCAGATATATACATAATAATATAACTAAAACACGACATATATCTATACAATATATGAAAATACCTACAAATAAACTACGACAAAAGGAAATTACAGAAGCTATTGAATTGGTGAGAGATTATATGCAAGATAGAACATTGGATAATATTGATTTAGATGATAAAATGTTATTAGTAGCAAATTACATCAATACTGAACTTGAATTAAAACCTACAATTAATTTGATCACTTATCATCATGTAATGTCAAATATACCAAAAATATGGTATAAAAACAGTCCAATTATAAATTTTTTATATAAGACAACAGATCTAGAAGAACATATATCACAAATAATACTAGCATTACATGCACATGATATAGAGTTATATAAATATTATTTATCGCACTTACCTCAAACCGGTCTGTCAGCGGAAGCTGAAGCCTGGATATTATTAGTATCAGCTTATAGCTATAATCAATCTTTATTAAATCTAATTCAGTATCATTTAAAAACATACTAATTATAAATAAAACATAATTTTAGTCTATTTTTTTATATACTAATATGCTACAGTATTTTATGGCGTCAACAGGTAAAATTTTACATAATCAAAAAAGATTAAAATTAGCCAAGAATGCAATAAGTATTAGACAAGAGTTAAAGCAACAACTTAAAGACACAGCTAATATTGCAGATAAGTTAAAGATTATATTTAAATTGGACAAGAATCCAAATAAATCCATGACCAGATATCGTAGAAGATGTCAGCTATGCGGTCGTCCAAGAGGCGTAATACATGGAGATGTATGTCGTATACATTTCAGACAAATGGCTAACTTCGGTCAATTATCAGGTGTGAAGAAAGCTAGCTGGTAAGTTTTTCAATCTTGAGATATATTCAATGATTGATTTTTTACATATATGATTTAGTAAATACTTATGATATGTATTTTGCATGCATTAAAGCAATACTTATTTTGCGTGTATTAATAATACTTCAGTATCTCATACTCATGACAATTGATCATGGACAAGAATTTACTCATGTATATAAAGCAAATCAATAGTAATTAAAATTTGATTCTTGCGCTTTTCACAAATTAATTTCTCAATATGACAGATACTAGAGTCAATACTGATAATACGATCCATTATCTGCATAATATGACTTATATGCTTTACTGGAATTTGCACACGTCTTTTATATCTACCAGCTTGCATTTCATCTTTAGAAAGTAAAATTTTTAAATTCTGTTGATCATGTAATCTGAAATTCAACATAGAGCTAAAATCATCTGTATGCACATGCGTATTGATATAATGTACTGCTGCTGGATATTGCATAAGAATTCTCTGACGTATACGCTCTTGTTCTAAAATCATATGTTGCTGATTGGCTATATTACGTATATAAAATAATCTAGCTGTTTGCACAACAATCATGGTTATACATATTCCTAAAATTGTATATATAGCAATGCGATATATACGTTTATCATACATAGGACAATGTTATCATAATAAAAGTAAAAAACATACAAATTTTGTGAAATTATATAGATCTTTATAGCATTATAGAATATTCATATTGACAGTTGTAGATGTATTTTGATACAATCCTTCGTAAAAATCATTATAAGCACAGATTCGTAGCATAGCTTCTACAAGATGTAATATCTGAATTTTTTTAGCTAATATCGGATGAGGAATGATTTTTCTATTTGCAAACTGATTATCTATCATATACAAATACTCTTCTAATAATGACAAATAATCATTATCCGGTAAAGCAATACATATAATATTACGTAGATTTTTATCTAGCAATTCCTGAAGCATGATAGACGACGTGTAATTATATTTATAGAGAACTTTCTTATTATTATACATAAGCTCACTAGTATACTCAGCATCTCTAACAATACTCATAATCTTGAGTAAATTATGTATAATATTTTTTAAGGTCTGATCAGTACAATTATCATACGCTATATGCAATTCATATACTATATATTTTACACTATCAGTTATATCATAACTATTATCATATAAACATCTCTGAGTATCTTCAAATAACAACGCTAATAACGATACCACTTTGCTAGATGTAATATCTGCTAAAAAATCATACCTATCATTACATATTTTATTTTTAACACAAGCTGTCCATGTAGCCTCTCTGCAAATAAACTCAGTATTCAATGTATAGCAAAGCTGATCTATATTATTTTTTATATTATGCATCTATTCTATTTTATCATAATCCACTAACTAGAAATGTCAAGATTGTATATCAGACATCTTTTGTATATGATTAGGCATACTCGAATAAATCTTCACCTGTAAACATATCTTCCATTTCATTTTCCTGATCTTTAGAATGATCATCAAATTGCTCTTCTTGCTCAAATACAATTCTTCTAGTGGTATTTGTTTTACTAATAGGATGATTGCATTTGACACATAATGGATCTAATTGTTTTAAATCATAAAAAACGATATCGCAGCTTGCGCATCTTACTTGAAATCCTAAACTTTCTTCGCAATCTATAGCATTCTTGATATAACTTTCAGATGTTTTTACATGTTTCTCTGACATACAAGCATTATAACATAAAAATCACACAAAAATAAATAGTATAAATTTTATATTATTTCTTTAATTTTCTGAATACATAATGGATAGTCATAAAATGTAGATTGCTGCCATTTTTGAGATGTAATTGCTTGTTTTGAATTCAGCATACACGATGGATGATAAATTCTAAAAGATAATTTCCCATATTCTCTGTTAATATCAATTTGCTTATGACTAATAATATTCTGTAGCAATAACATTTGTTGATTCATAATAAACATACCATGTAAGTTAGGTTCGGTATATACAATAATCAAATACTCTATATCAGATATATTAAGAGGTATAATTTTTCCAGCATAACGTTTGTATAAAGTCACAAATTGACCTAATTTTGTAGGAGTAGTATGAGACAATCTAATACAAATCTTTTTTTCGCTACTCAAAAAACATAAGATATCTTTATCCGAATACATCTTTATCGCATCCTTACTAAATAAATTGTCATTATTATATATCTGATATGTTATATCTGGTAAATATTCACTGAAATATTCTATTAATTTCATATAACTAATATATCTTAAAAAATTACAAGTTTTTATAAACAATACTTGTTTTTTTAATAAAAAAGCATTAACATTATCTTGAGGGCTTGTAGTTCAGCGGTTAGAACACATCGCTTATAACGGTGTTGTCACAGGTTCAAATCCTGTCAGGCCCACGTTTGTACTGATATTATTTTATCTTGTGAAATATAAATTTGCCAAATAGTATTAAAATATATTATATTAATCAGATATTAAACTTTTTTTTATTTATATTTCATATTATTACAACATGCAAGCTTTATTATTAATATTATTAGTATTCAGTAAATCTGAGATATCAAACAAAATTCAATATAATCAAGCTCCAAGCTCTAATTCAGTCTCTAAGCTAAAACGCATCACATTGACTAAATATAAAAAACATACACTTATTACATTAGCAACCATTGTAGGATTATTTGGTTTCAGGAAAGGCTATAAAAAATTCTCTCAAAGACAAAGTATAAATAATAACCGCAATACATTAGTATCTACAAATACATCTCAATCATCTTGTGATACCACACTCATTTCTACAAGACAAGAAACATTACATAATGTATTGCTTAATTCAGTAAATTCAAATATATCTGTACATCAAGACATATACGAGACAGATTTAACTTTACGAGATTGCTTCGATATAGAAAATACAGATGATAATTATTTGAGATTTAAATCAACTTATTTTCTAAATCAATTAATAAATTTTACTGGCACTCAAGATATTTTTGCAGAAACAGATATTATCATACATATATCCAATAAGCGTCACATCTATAATCCCATATTATTATCTATAGCATCCCGTTTATTAGAGCGCATGAGTCATTATGAAACGCGCAAGCCGCTAACAACGACACATAATATAAAACACCTTACGCAGCTGATTTTATCTTTACATTCACTATTATATTATGTATATTCTTATGAACATACCAATGAGTTAACGAATTTGCCTGCATTAAATCCAATTTTAAATACAGCATTTACATTTAATAATCTGATTGCAACGTTTCATCCGGTATTATCACAAATGCAGACATGCACCAATTGTGCACCGTCATTGAATTATGCATCACCATTGCCTACGACTACAGATCCGTTGGATCATTCTATACGCTCATATACTGTCAGTCCAACAACCAATACACCTCATGATGTCAGCTTACGAGATACTCCATTACATCATTCAATTTTAGCAAGATCTTCAAATCTTTCTGACAGTTTCACTCTTAGCGATCCATGCAATGAGTCACTATCTGAACATATGACATCGCAGCAATTTGCTGATACACATAATCATCATACTCCAACACAATATTCTACTAGAAGCAATAGTCCATTATCATATTCCTCTACAAGGCTATCTCCATCATTTAAAAATTCATGCGCATTACCACTCAGCCCAAATCCATTGTATACGGATCATTCAAGAGTATCTCCTGCAAATCCAGCATATAACACACCTGCAAGCTCTTGTAATAGAGTTTTATATCCATTAGGATCATCACAGCACAATAGTGATAACACACCTGCAAGCTCTTGTAATAGAGTTTTATATCCATTAGGATCATCACAGCACAATAGTGATGATGCATTATATGACCCTCATAGTATATAATTATATAATATTCGCCCAGAATCTCTCAATGCTCATGTCCTTCACCTTCTGTACTTTCAGGTACATATATACTCATACCATCCATATGTGCTGTTACATTGATTTGACAACATAATCTAGAATTGATCTCTAGCTCTTGAGCATTATCAAGCATTCTATCCTCTTGTAATGTAATTTGAGGTAACTGCTCAAACCATGGATCTGCTACCACTACATGACATGTAGCGCACGCTAATACTCCACCGCACGCTCCTTCTATATGCAGATCGTATTTTCTAGATAGCGATAATAAATTCTCTCCTATATTCGCCTCAATCACTTTCTGCTCTCCATTAGCATATTGAAAAATTAATTTAATTTTATCACTACTCATTATTCAAGTATATCAGAAAAAATATACACTCCCTAGGGGAATTGAACCCCTGTTTTCGACTTGAGAAGACGACGTCCTAACCACTAGACGAAGGAAGCATTAAGATATTTTAGCATGTAAATATACTAAAGCAATACTATTTATTACAAATAACAGCATAATTGATTACAAATATCGCATAAAATCATATCAAGTTTTTTATTGTGCCATTTGAAATTTTATTTTTTATTGTTTTATATGTCATGACTATGGTATCATGTTATATGATGATCTTATCAACAATTATTTGTAGAGCTGTAATTATATCGTATCTTGCATATTTATCTTTACAGGATTTCAGTAATAAACGTGTCAATGCTTCTGAAGTATATATAGCTGCAATTTTATGTTTATTTACACTCAGTAATGCATATACGCTTTTACTTACAATAGCTATCTTATTGTTATTATATACAGCTAGAGACAAAATTGGTGAAGCTGATATTATTCTTATAGTATCTTTGACTGCTACCATCTCTGTATCGCTCATACCATATTGGATTTTATCATTAGGTATCTGTAATTTAGCTCTGCATAATTATCTAGATAATCCACATATACCTATGATACCAAGTATTACTGCAAGTTATATTTTGATTAATTTCCTAAACATTGTTATTAGATAACACAAAAGATATGATCTCATGTTTGTAGTGTATCATTCATATGTATATATACACATGTTACGCTAATGACTGAGCCTATATTGTTGATTGGGAATAAATTTTAGATATTTCAATCTGTTTTTCATCTGATGGAGACGGTGCTTGTGTTGTAGATAAGAAAATTTGATCTGATTTCTGTGAGTCTATAGCATCATCACTGATCGTGTGATAGATACTTTATAAGATGGTATTGGTGTGATAGATACTGTATGAGATGGTACTTGTGTGATAGATACTGTATGAGATGGTACTTGTGTGATAGCTAAGACAAATGGACTTGATGTCTGTGATTCTATAGCATCAGAATATATTGAAGCATAGGAATTAGCATCCGTATTGTTTCTAACAGATCGATCTGATTGCATACGCAAATCGTTCAGCAATCTACTATTGTATTCTTGCAAATCATTTACTGCGCCTGCGTTAACTAATATGAGTATATTCAATATTTTCTGCATAAAAAATAATAACGATCGAATATTTATATACTGTTAATATTCACTAACATTTCCTCTTACTCATCACCATCTTGATTCAATATCTTATTAATATACATAATTCTATCCCAAGTATCCTGAGTGAATTCTATTTCTAGCGATTTCTGTAATTTGACTAATTCATCTTTATATCGAGACTTCACATATAGCTTATATGTCTCTGTCCATAATTTGATAAAAGTCTGCTGATCCGGAACATTAAATGCGGCATATTTAGCATATTTTTTTAATAAAGGATCAGTAATCATACTCTGTGCTACTTGACCGTTCTCATAGCCTGTATGCTCTTCAGATCTCTGTTCTATTTTTTCGTCAGAATGATATTCTATCTCATCATTACTCTCAAGTATATCGTCATCTCCCATATCATCTGTATTATATAATCTATTCTCTTCATTAGTCTGCAGCATATGTATTTGATAGTTCTCTAAAATCATCTGCTGTACCATCTGCATCTCTCCTACAAGCTCTAAGGATAGAAATTCCTCATATACATTATGTAACCAATCTAAATACGATATAGACAGACCTAGTAATACTTTCAAATATGCAATCCCAGCATATACATGAGGCAACTTACTAGTCTGTTTAGCTTTCAAGCCTAATTTATAAATATGATTTTCTATACTTCTCTTCCAAAATCTTGCTAAAATATCTCGCGCATCTCTATTCTGCATCGTTAAAAGCACCTGTCTGAGTAAAATTTTTGCTTTTACCATATCCTCTGATGTATTCGCTTGAGCAAGGGTATTATCGACAATATAATCCTGCACGCTTTTAGCATTATCTATGCGCTGACTAAACTCCTCGATTCTTCCAGATTGCACCATGTCTGCAGGATCCATATCACTTGGCAATTCAACTATACGTACATTTGTCTCTTCATTCATAAATTGCATTGCAAGTTTAGCAGCCTTCATTGAAGCATTTCTACCAGCTACATCTCCATCCAAACATACATATGGATTATTATCTATATGTATCAATCGCAAACATTGTTCCTGTGTTAAAGCTGTACCTAAAGGAGCCATGGCATTGTACATATATAGTCCGTTAGCATCCTGTATCTGTCCAGATAAAATTACATCAATGTACCCCTCACACAGTATTGTTTTTTGCTTACCATGTCGTTCTGTAAAACCATCTCCATACAATAAACGACGTTTTTGAAATAACATACTTTCAGGAGAATTGATATACTTAGGTCCTTGATCAGTCAGTGTACGCGCGCCTATCCCGACTATTGTATTACCAGATTTTATAGGAAAAATAAGACGATCTTGAATCATATAAGTCAAACCTAATTGTTGCTTAATCTCCGGATCTATATTATTATACTTATTCATTACATCTTTAGTTGCATATCCCAACATATATTTTTGTATGGAACGCTCATTAATACCTCTTTCACGTACGTATCTCTCTATCAAATACACTTTATTATGCGCTTGTTCTATAAAATCCTGTAAAACTTTCTGCATTTTAGTGTAACTATCACTCATATCATTCTTGATCTCGATACCAATATCAGATGCTAAGCCACGAACCACTTCCATAAATGATTGCTGTTTAATTTTCTGCAGAAATAGCAATACATCACCATGCTCTCCGCAGCCGAAACAATGATAAAAATCTGTACGTACTGTAAATGATGAGGTTTTTTCATTATGAAATGGACATAATCCTTTATAATAATTACCAAAACGCTTTAATGATACATATCTTCCAACGTGCTCAACCAAATTTGTACGTTCTTTGATCTGCTGTATCACTTGAGCTAAATTCATATATTAGTATAACATGCGCTGAGTTATAATTTTATATCAAGGCTGACTATTTATACCACTTCTATTGCTGTAAGAATTTGCTATTTTCTCAAAAATTCTTATCCTCTTTGTACTCTTATCAAGTATTCAAAGCATCTAGAACTACATATAAGTTATAATCAGAGATACATATGATGAAGTGGCATGAGTGTATCAATATAATCCAAAGCATCTAGAACTACATATAAGTTATAATCAGAGATACATATGATGAAGTGGCATGAGTGTATAATTTGTATAGCGCATGATGTATTTGCTCACAGTCACACAATGACATTCA
>CAZLVD010000001.1:25283-35722 GCA_964563095.1 uncultured Rickettsiales bacterium | reverse complement strand
TGTATAATTTGTATAGCGCATGATGTATTTGCTCACAGTCACACAATGACATTCACATATTTTACAATGCACGCTGTATGAACTCTGACGTGTATTCGACACTGGATAAACTCTTCATGCGTGATTTGATTTAGGGCATTTGTTATATCTTTAGACCGTATGCATAATTGATGTAGTTGCTATCATGGCATATAATCTGCGTATTGAACAGTGTTAGAGTCATTGTATAGATACCCATATAAGATATACAAACACCTGCTTGCATTCAGCACAAACACCACTTAGAACATGCAATCATGCCGTATATTTTACTTCTCTTGAGTAGTAGCAGATATCATAGCATCTTTAATCTCATTCTCGTTCTTAGACAATGCTGCCAATATTACATTAGCAAATAATGTAAAAATAAAATCTACACATCTAATTGAGTCATCGTTGCTTGGAATAGCATAATCTACTTTTTCTGGAGAACAGTTTGAGTCAGCAAGCGCGATACTATGAATCTTTACACCAAATGATTTCAATTTATTAACCTCATCAATAGCTGTCTTTTCACGTACAATGCTGGATAAAATCACTAATTGAGGTGTATCATTCATATTCTCAATACCACCCAATGAACGCTTTAGTACATGTAATTTACGTTGCATCATTAGCACTTCTTTTTTCTTTAACTGCTTTACTTCTTCTCCAGCCAAATACTCTTCTAAGTTTTTCATTTTCTTAATATTGGCTTTTAATGTTTGCCAGTTAGTCAATGTACCACCGAACCAACGATTCACGATGTAATGTTGGAAACAACGTTTTGCATGTTCTGCTACTGTACTGCTCAATTGAGGCTCAGTACATACAAACAAGATTTTCTGATTATTCAAAGCAGCATTATACGCTATGACTAATGAGTTCAATAAATGCTTGATTGTATATTTTAAGTTGATAATATGAGTTTTATTCTTTACATCTTTTGATAAATACTTGCTCATTTTAGGATTCCAGGCTTTAGTCGGATGACCTAAATGCGCACCTACAGCTATCAATGCATTCAATAAATCTTCTGGTTTATCTGATTGTACATAGTGATTGACCACTTTTAATACTTCTTGCAATGAATCAATTGTTTTACTTTGTAACATATGAAAATGATATCATAAAAATATCAGAATATACAGGTCCAATAACTACTTTTATAGAAGTTTTTCATTTTGTAACTGATTCATACATGATTTGCTAGCGAATATAAATGATTTTATCTTTTTATTAATATTTTATTCTTAGACTACCACATATGCAAGCAAAAAATCTATTATCTCTAGTTGCTAATATCGGATTTGCTCCAAATGATAATATATCGACTGGAAATCATATATTAAGCACCAGTACACCTAGTACATATCAAGCATCTGCACATACATTAAGCACATATTCAACAGAGCCAAATAGAGCTAGTAATATACAAGATACTACATTAGATCATTTACATAAAAAAATTGACAAAATAGACTCACATGTAGTTCAAATAAATCATCAGACAGATGCAATACATCATAATACGATAGATCAGCCTAAAGGACGCACAGTAATCGAGGATATAAGACATATTTGGCGAAATATTATCTCACTATGTATAGATATATATACACATAAAACTTGGTATCTGATTAGAACGATTGGTGTAATTATTATTTCTGAACTTATCATTTTTGCATGGGTAGTATCTTGGTCGATGTGGGAAGCATTTATAACCAGATTTATGCATCTACCTTGGAATACAGAACATGTTAAATCTGCTAATAATTAATCAAATTAATCCATCTTTATCTTTTATTTAATTCTTTTATAATATCCTCATAAATATGAATTTTGCCAAATTTTTATCCTGGTTTCTGATAATTATATTGACTACATCAAGCTATAGTATGAACATCATGAGTAATCTTGTAAGATCACAGCAACGCACGGATACTCCAAGACTACAGAATCGCACTACTAATAGACCTATGCAGTCCAATCCAAGAGAAATGATCTCTGTATCTCATACGGATAATACTTATAGCCCTCATGTATCTACAGATGAAGTAGCTAATCC
Organism: uncultured Rickettsiales bacterium; assembly: GCA_964563095.1. Taxonomy (GTDB): domain Bacteria; phylum Pseudomonadota; class Alphaproteobacteria; order CAJXXZ01; family CAZLVD01; genus CAZLVD01. Next base: position 33,636 of record CAZLVD010000001.1, on the reverse strand, counting down.
ACATAATGATGCTCTAGCTAATCCACACAATGGTCCTAATCTAGCTGACATACTTAATGAGCTTAAAGCAGTAAAAAGTCATATAATAAACGTAAAGAGCGATATTACAGACTTAAAAGCTGTACAATATGCAAGAGATGCAGCAGAGCTATCGACTATTAACGAATTCCGAGATCTCACACTCGTATTTTTCAAGATATATAATCACAGATTCTCTTGGGGTGTAAAAATCCTATTAACACTTCTAGGTATCACAGCTACATGTGTAGTCTGGTTTTTTCTTGGTAATATATTATCACGATACATGTGTCATTATCCAGCATGGTTACGCGCAGCCAATACTACATGTGCTTAATGTTGATTTAGTTGGTTATGCATAGAAAAGCAATATTTGTATCTAAGAACTCATCAATGTTATATAAAAATTAACTAATTTGAGATATCTTGAATTAAAATGAATATTTATTTACTCTCCATTATATTATCTAGTTATTCCATGATAATAGATCCAAATACTGGTTATTTAGTAGTTAAAAGTATGGTAAAAACAGTCGCGCATGATGCAATCGAGAAAGCAGCAGAGAGCACAGAGACTGTTAGAGAGAATCTGGCACATGATACCGAACAACAGATCCATCATGGTTATGATAAAAGTAGACGCATAATATCGCAAATCTATCATCGTCTTAAATCAACACTGACAGGCTCTACCTCTACAGATAATACTGCTAATATAGAATCTGATCAGATTAATACAGCAGCAAGGATTTTACAAACCATGAGCAAGCCATCAGTACAGACAGATAATACAAACGATCAGCAACCGAGCAGAAGTAAAGCAAGAGGAGAGTTTAGATACTCAGCGAATACATCAGCTAACAATTTACAGAGATCTAATATTTTACCAAACGTGAGCAAGCCATCAGTACAGACAGATAATACAAACGATCAGCAACCGAGCATAAGTAAAGCAAGAGGAGAGTTTAGATACTCAGCGAATACATCAGCTAACAATTTACAGAGATCGAATTCAGCTCCTACAAGAATATCTCAAGATAAACCAGCAGAGCCACAGAAGCCATCTGAAACAGTAATCGCTATTACTGAAGGAGCAGGAAGGCTTATGGATAGTAAACATATAAAAGGTCTAAAATTTCTAAAACTTGCCTGGGATTATCTACTTAAATATATCCTCTCATTAATAGTTATTTCTATAATTTCAGCAACTGTTACAACCTTTGTTATGTATTCATTAAGCTTAGCAGGTATCAAGCAAATAACAGCTTATACAGGACCAAGTAAAGAAGCGATCGCTCATGCGGTAGTAGCAGAATTAACACCAGAATTATATGCTATAACTAATGCAATAGCAGTAGCATTATTGAAAAATATCACAAAAGTTCTCCAAAATACATCGAATTAGTATCAGTCATTATACTCTTAGTCACAATATTGGTCTATGCACATACATTCTAGCCTGACTGGTCACAATCATTCGCACTAGCCGCTTCAGTCTACAATCATGCATCTAATTAATCATGCAATTTTTCGAATACTGTGTTTTAGTCTATATCTTCGATGCTGACTCTAATTAATCATGCAATTTTTCGAATACTGTGTTTTAGTCTATATCTTCGATGCTGACTTTTTTTACTGCTTTTACTCTGTTTTTGCTGTTTTGCATGCTCTAGCACTATTCTCCTTCGACCTTTTTGTTCCATTATATACGTAAGAGACATTACATTTGCAATAGCACAATATTTAGACAGCACACCACACGTTTTGAATCCGCGTTTATATAATCCAATACCTAGAATGTAGAAGAATGCAGTAACACATGCACTATAATATTTAACATGAGGTATTATTTTATCTTGAAACCAACTATAATGCATATCATCATCACTATCATATCCACTGCACGATATTCCATGCTGCTGTCTATATTCAGCCCGCCTAGCCTGACTTTCTAATGTATGGCAACTATCATCAATCACAGCAGTAATATTAACAATAAAAAGCATACCAAATATTAACACTACACCTGTCGTGCATTTCTTCACAATATTTGCATTGGTATCGCGCAAAGCTTTGAGTAAATTCCACTCATCTCTACTATCAATAGTATTGATATATCTTTTGTACAGTCTGAATTTATCTTGATTGATATCATTATTCTTCGCATAGATAGTATTATTGATCGCTATTATAGATATTATTAATCTTTTCATCATTACAATATATTATACATCAAAATAAAATCGAATCTATATATGAAATATTTAGCATTCTCAAAAACACATAGAGCTTTTACACATTCTCACGAAATGCCTCGTATGCTTTGATTTCTGCATCAGTATTGGTTATTTTCAATGTGGTTTTAAAATTCGCATCATAAACATTTGCAGCATTAGATATTTGATCTATTTGCGTATCAGCAATCAAATTTAGATACACTTGTGTTAATAATTTTGCATCAAGTAAAGCACCATGGCCATTTGCCTTACGCTGATCTAAAGATAAATTAAAATACGAACATAAAGCATCTAGATTCACTCTCTTTGTAGGAAATTTCTCTTTTGCAACCTTGACAGTATCTATTACAGGATTTGTAAGCGATACTCTATTCAATAATTTCAGCTCATTATTCAAAAATTTCATATCAAAATCAGCATTATGAATCACCAATGTAGCATCTCCTATGAATTTTAAAAAATCGTCCACTATATCAGCAAATTTTGGTTTATCTGCTAAGAATTTATCTGAAATCCCATGCACTCTAAACGCTCCTTCACTCACAGCTTTCCCAGGATTGATGTATATATGAAAATCTTTCATAGTTGGTCTATTATTTAACAACTCTACACAACCAATCTCGATAATTCTCTCTCCGGCTTCTACTGACAAACCAGTAGTTTCAGTATCTAATACAATCTTTCTCGACATATTTTAGTATAACATAAAGAATGAATATGAGTGTATACAGATGGATTGAACATCAAGCATGAATGTGAGTGTATACCGAGGTTTGAAGGTTAATCTGATTCAGAAGTAGAAAAATCAGGAATTAATTTATGAGCGCCACGTATCATAATATTCATCTTTACTACTACATTTGCAACAGCTACATACTTTAGTAATACACCTAATGTTTTCAATGAGAAATGATATAAGACGATACCGATTATATATGACGTTAAGAAGGCTGAGATCATGCCAGCTATACTATATTGACTTTTTTGTCTGATTAATTGACTTTTCGCATACTGACGAATCATAGCATCTGCATTAGTATCCTGATGCTGTTCTATCATGTCTTGCAATACGATATGACTATTAAAAGAGTATAATGCCAATCCTACAACAATCAAGCCTGATACGACTCTCTTAAAACTACCTGAATTCGTATCATCAAGAGCTTTCTTTACATTCCATGCATCTAAGCTATCAAAACTAAGCAACCAATCTTTCATTGATTTCTTAGCTCCAGGAGTCTCTGCTTTGATGATATTAGTAGCTACAGAAGTCTCTTCTTCATATTCTTCATATTCTTCATCTTCTTCGATGATATTAGTAGGCAATGTAGTTGTTGCTGCTTCTGCATACAGATTATTTTGCAATATCAGTAATAGTAAAAATTTTTTCATATTAAATGTATTATAGTATATATATTTTTTCTTAACAATATTTATCCGATTTTAATGATATTTTTATATATCTATATCTCATTATTACTGCTTCACATTTACTTTTACAAACAATTGCCCATAACCAAAACGATCTATCAACTCCATACGAGCCGATTGCGAAATACGTTTGATCATCTTTCCACCTGTACCAACTAAAATAGCTTGCTGACTTGCTTTATCCACATATATCACTACATTTGCTATCCATTCTTTTCTTGGATCTCTTTGCTCGTAATGAGCTGTATGATGATCAATCTGTTTATTATCTTCACACAACCCTGCCTGCTTTGTATGATTTTTTCTTATATCGGCTTGTACCACATCGACTGCACAACTATCAGATCGTGTATTGGTATCGCACAACCCTGCCTGCTTTGTATGATTTTTTCTTATATCGGCTTGTACCACATCGACTGCACAACTATCAGATCGTGTATTGGTATCGCACAACCCTGCCTGCTTTGTATTACCATCTCTCGACTGATATACTTCAGTGCGATTATTAGCTCTTGTATTTACTCTCTCAGGTATGAAAAAAGTTAAATCCTTTACCTCAACCTCGGAATTATATGGTAATTCATGATAAGCGATATGGAAAATCTTCTCACGTATACATTCTTTGATAATATCTTGCATAGTTAATGTATGTTTTTGATTAGCTTCAAATAACCATGGATATTCTAGCGCTCTATCCATTAATTGTTGCTTCAACTCCTCTACTCCACGTTTATACATACCTGACAGTCCTCCGATTGACCCATGATATCCAAGTTTTCTCAACTCTTCCATAATTTCCATATAATCAGCGGAGCGCATAGCATCTATCTTATTAATAAAAATCAGCAATTCTACTTTACCTATCAGATTTTTAATTTTCTCTTTTACATTATACGCCCAAGGATTGAGTCCATCTATGATAAAACACATGATATCACCCTGATTATTTACAGACATATTGCTACGCATGAAACCAGGTGTATCCATAAAGATTATTTGCGTATCATCTTTGGTATAAATCCCATATACAGTGGTACGTGTAGTATGCGGTTTGGGAGACACAGCGCTAATCTTTTCGTTAATTATATTATTTATCAGCGTAGATTTCCCTGCATTAGGCACACCTACGACACTGACCATTAATGTCTTTTGCTTTTGCATGAATTAGTATGGCATGAATCATCTGATGTTACTAGTGTATATGTATTTTATGAGAATTTATTATATAAGATTCTGTTATATTATTCTCAATATACTTTTGATATAAATTTATAACATAAATATTATTATTGATCTTGATAGATTTTTGCTTTAACCGACATATTTGGAATATTTCACATATTAAACATTTAGAAATCATTCTACTACAATCATATTAATGATTTGATACAGGTTTTTTCTTCAATAATGAAACAGCACCGAATAAGATTACTGTCGCTCCAGCAATCTTCATACATGTAACAAATCTTTTAAAGCCAGCATATGCAAGATATTGATGATACGATGCATGACTTAAATATTTATTATAATGTATTTTCTTAGAATAAGACCAAGATGAATATCTATGATATGTATATACCAGTCCACATAATACTGTATATGTAGCCAAATGAGACATATATTGAGACAAAGTCATCTTAGGCAGCATATCACTTGGCCTTGCTAGGCTTAGCATTGTATCAAGATATAGAATAGACATAACGAGATACATAACACTAAAGAATATAGTTTGCATGAAAACAGCTCTATAAATTTGATTACTCCAACTGATATTAATCATTTCAGCTTCATGTATTTTATACTGCACTATATCTTTACCAATTAACCACTCAGGTCCAGCAGATTTTTTAGTATACGCATATGTAATAGTATATTCTTGGTTAATATTCTTTTTCATTTCACGAGCATAAAACTCTAGTGAATCTACTGATTCTGTATCACCGCTTTGTGATATTACTTTCGCATACATATTACTCCAAAAGTTTTTAGTCTTTTGCATAAATGATACTTTTTCTACATCAGCAGATTGTTCAGTCTGCGGTACTGACTCAGAATTTGCATTAGCATTTACTGCCATTAATAATACTAATAAACGTTTCATGATATATTATTGCATTTATATTCAAAAACACAAATCTCATTCAACATAAATCTATTTTTATAATCTTTATTTTAAATCTTGCATGAACTCCTATCAGTATAAGAATCATATTATCTAAAAAAGAATTAATTAAACATCCATTTGATTTCCAACTATTAACATCTTTTGCTTTGCATCTTTTTCTAGAACTGTCACATATACTAACGCATCTTGCTTGTATTCATAAGCATCTAACTCGTTACGCTTAATGCATGCTTGTAATCCATTTTCGTTTACTAGCATTACTGTATACTCAGTAATCTGCGCAACCTTGAATTTCATGATTGTATTTAACTGCACATGATCAAACGCATCAAATTTCTTATCTGACTCTTCAGTTACAGATACTGATAAAATATTCTTCATTGGTTCAATTGCTGTAATAGTAGCTTTGACATGTGTACCAATTTCTAATGCAACATTCTGAGCTATACCTTCAGCATCATGCTTGAATTTAATGATTGTACCAAATGGAGTTACATCTTTTACTGTACCTTCTATAGTATCACCCACATTATTCTTCTGAGCAAATTGTACTAATGGATTTGGATTACATTTTCTTAAACTTACAAACATAATCTTACGTTTCTTATCAATATTTGTAATATATACTGTATATTTTTGATCTAATTTTACAGCATCTACCAATGAGACAGGCTTCTTAGACCAACTAATCTCATCTGCAGGTAAATATGCTGATAATACAGGTTTTGTATCGAGTAATAACTGTACGCCTGAATTTTGAATCTTATCAACTGTAGCTTCTAACATAGCTCCTACTGATACTCCAGCGTATTGAATACTCTCAATCCATGGATCTGTCAATAATTGTTTATGTCCAACTTTAATAGTAGTTTTATCAATATTGATAATTTTTACACGTAAAGATTGTCCCACGCTAAATTCTGATCTTAAATCATCAGTATAATCATATAAATAATCTTTAGCTGACATGTTTAATTTAATATTTTTGTATTCCAAAATTAACATATCTTCACTCACAGCAGTAATGATAGCTGTCACTATCTCACCTATCTGTACCATGCATTCATCATCTGACTCAATAGCTTGTTTGCGAGCGGCAGTAATACTCATATTACTACGATCCATACGCACGATACGTAATTCTAGATTCTTACCAATGATATCACCTTGAATATCTAATTGCTTTGCAGGTAAAAATACAGGTGCTCCGAAAATTTCTACAACATATCCACCCTTAGCGTGCGAAACCACTACTCCTTCAGCTGTTTTCTTAGTATTATAGAGTTTTTCGAGTTTAGACCAAGCTAATTCTTTACGAGCACGTGTATGACTGAAAGAAATACTCTGTCCGTCTGATGCACTCTCACGATATACCTGAACTTTACCGCCAACTTTTAATTCAGGCAATACACCATTTATAGAAAATTCATGTAAAGATACTTTACCTTCTTGTTTTAATCCAGCATCTACATGTACGAATTTGCCATCTACAGCTAAAATTGTTGCTTCTAAAATTTTACTGGCTGCATCTATATCTGATAATTTATTCATCCAATCACTTGAAATGCTATCCATATAACTATCTAACTTTGAGCTAAAATCTGCAATATTCATTTATTTAAAACCTCATGAATATATTACATGTTTTATATTCTCATTACAAGTCAATACATATGCTTTTCAGCGAAGTCCAAGTAAATTCTATACAATGAAAAAACGTTTTTATTTGCAAGATATCTTAAACATGATACACTATTGTATGATTTTATCTGATAAAACACTTAAAACCATGGAAGATATGATTACTCCTTTTGAAAAGAATCTTGTTAGAGATGGTAAAATATCCTACGGACTATCTTCTTATGGTTACGATGCACGTTTAGCTGACGAATTTAAAGTCTTTACAGATGTATATACAACAGTCATTGATCCAAAAAACTTTGATCCAAAAGCATTTGTGGAAATCAAGGCTGATCATTGCATTATACCTCCGCATGGCTTTATTTTATCGCGTACAGTAGAGAGATTTAAAATTCCTAGGGATGTATTGGTAATTTGCTTAGGTAAATCTACATATGCACGCTGCGGATTAATCGTAAATGTCACACCGTTAGAACCAGGCTGGGAAGGTTATGTAACGCTAGAAATTTCCAATACTACACCATTACCTGCAAAAGTCTATGCTAATGAAGGTGTATGTCAATTCTTATTTTTACGAGGAGATCAGCCTTGCGAGGTAGCATATAATGATCGCAATGGTAAGTATATGAATCAAACAGGTGTTACATGTGCTAAAGTTGAAGGATTATAAGTCTCCGAGAGCTAAGCAAATCAGCAAATGCATAATTTATTGCAGGATGTTTAAGATGTTTAAGATATGTATGCTTTAGCAGCTTTGAATAAATCTTCGATAGCAATTAATCATAGTTAGCATTACTCGACTATATAACAGATATAATGTGACCTTAATAATACAACAGTATCATAAATCATAGTTAGCATTACTCGACTATATAACAGATATAATGTGACCTTAATAATA
>CAZLVD010000001.1:1752-25183 GCA_964563095.1 uncultured Rickettsiales bacterium | reverse complement strand
CAACAGTATCATATCCATCGCGATACATATTGCTCATATTCATCTACATTAGCATATTATACTATGAGATATGAGACAATCATGTATAGTTATGATATCAGTGCATATTGATATTTATATGCTTCGGGGATCGAACCCATGACCTGCGGATTAGGTACGCTCTTTCGGAAGCATTTACGAAGATCATATTTATCACACTTACAACACACGCTTGACGGGGATCGAACCCATGACCTGCGGATTAGGACTCCGACGCTCTTCCAACTGAGCTACAAGCGCATTACTACATACTATCATATTCATGCATCACATCAAAACAATTCTGATACATCAAAACAAAATAATAACTTATGCTATTATACTGCATGTATTTAGGAATCTTTTATACAGTTTTATACACTTTTAGCATGGCAACCATTACTGCATTAGTAAAAATAGCCAGTTCACAATATGGACTAGACACATTGAACATTATGTTTGCACGCTATAACATCGCGTTTTTATTCAGCTTACCGTTGTTCTATATTATGTCATCACGTAAATGCAACATGGGATTACATGTATTACGCGGAGGTTTTCTCTTTGCAGGACATTTTTGCGTATATCAAGGCTTTAAATATTCCAATTTTATCACAGCTACATTAGTCAGAATGACAGAACCTCTGCTTGTAATATTATTATCTGTATTAATCTTTAAGAACAAGCAAACATGGTCAGATATACTTTATATGTTATTAGGATTCTCAGGCACATTACTCTTAGTCTTTTATCAAGCAGGTAATATCTCACATATAACAATCACACATATTGACATCATCATTCCGTACATGACAACATTCACATTACGCTCTGATATTCTTGGATTTATATATATCTTTACAGCAAATCTTATTTCTGCCACAGGTGTATTTATATGCAAAGAAATAGCTATAAAGGAAGATTGGACAACAGTTGTATTTTACACAACATCAATTTTATGGTTATTTGGACTGAGTATAGGCTCTGCTGATGTATACGCAAAAGCCTTCACAAATTACAATATCCTGTTCTTCATATGTATCATCCTGCTTGTATTATTTTACAGTCAATATAAAAGCACAGATATATCTACATTGCTAGAAAACAATCAGACTATACGAAATATATTACTTTTAGACTCATCATTACTCATGCTCTTTTGGATATTAGTATATTCATTTTGCTATTATAGTAATTTTGTGATCATCTCACATATACTATTTTTAATATCTATAGCATCATGGTTAGCATGGATATTCTTTGAATTTACATTATCACATAAAAACTTCTATATAGTTGCATCTTACTATAATCTTCCTTTATACTTCTATAATCTCCGCTTACATGTATATGAACAGTATCTAAATATCGCAACCAAAGATATCAAGTTAATACAAAATGTTCATACAATCAGCAGTATGCTTGTAATACCATTGTATTGCATATTAATACCAAGTATTACAGGATTGGCAGTATCAGAATTAAAAATACATCATATTCTCATGAATTATAAAGTATATTCGGTATTATTACTCATAGGAGCAATGGCTTTTATAAGTCATTTGACAATCGCAAAATCATTATCAGTAATCAAACCTGAAACATTCGCATCATTTCAATATTTAGGTATAGTATTTTCATTGATATTATCCTTTATATTATTTAATCAATTACCTAATATTATACAAATTATTGGAGCAAGCATCATATTATTGAGTATTGCTAGCATACAGCGCAATAAAGCTCAAAACACACATGCAGATACCAAGGCAGACGTTAGTGCAGATATCAAGTCAGATGTAAGTATCGACGCAAAAGCTGCAAAAGCTGATCAGATAGAACATATAGAACATAATATAGATACAAGTACATCCTATGAAGATAAAAATACTGATGAAAACATAATACACAGTATATAATCTATAATCATTTTATATCTTCAGCACTCTATATCGCAGCTAAAAAACTGATGAAAACATAATACACAGTATATAATCTATAGTCATTTTATATCTTCAGCACTCTATATCTCAGCTAAAAATCTTGTTGTTCTCAGACTGATCAGTATGTAGCTATTCACTACTCTTCTTTAAATATAGATTTTGTAAAAACCATGAATATTTATTCATTATATGTTGATTATCTGACTTAGAATCTGCCAACATTTCAATACACTCTTCTAGATTCAATCCCACATCATACATCATCCATACATGTCTGAGAACATCCAGATTAGCTATATATTTATTGATTGTTGCATTATATTCCCGATCATAATATTTACACCAATTCTTTATAAATGTCTCCCGATTTGTAATTCTATCACATACAATCACTTTGATATCGCAATCATCAGCTGTATGAGCAAATGTATACTGTTTTTGTAATAGTAATTTTTTATAATTAGCTTCTGAAAATGTCAAAATATATTTTACATCCTGTTTGAGCTTAAGCACATCTTCGAGAGTCTTTAACGATGCATCTATCTGCATAACATACTCTACAGCTTGCATACCAACATCAAGTTCATGTGTATGAGTTTGTTCTCTAAATACTCTTATGAGGCTATTCAATAACGCCTGATCTGTACCAGTGAATATTATAATACGTTCAGTATTTGGTATCCAGCTTGTAACTTGCTGTATTCTAATTTTCATAGAATAATTTAGCATATTTACACTTACATTTTTAAAGAAAAATACTATACTGTGCTAGATGAAAATTTTAGGCATAGAAAGTAGTTGTGATGAATCAGCTGTAGCATTGATAGAAGTAACGCATCATATATCTAATAAACAGTCATTATTAGCTGGAAATATGATCCATAAACGTATTCTAGATCAATATATTACAACTCACAATAATCATAATTACGGAGGCATTATTCCTGAATCTGTTGCAAGACAGCATTATTATTATCTACCAAAAATGATAGCACGTTTAAAAGCAAATCATGATTTTAGCGATATAGACATGATATGCGCATCTCATTCTCCTGGATTGATAGGAGGACTGATGCTTGGCACATGTACAGGTAAAGCTATAGCAACAGCTCTCAATAAACCATTTTATCCAATACATCATATTGAAGGACATGTACTCTCTCCAACTTTTGAAAATAAAGGTCTCTGTATGCCATATATTTGTCTGATAGCATCTGGAGGACATACATTATTAGCCATCGTAGAAGATTTTGGAAAATATAAAATATTAGGACAAAGCGCAGATGATGCAATGGGTGAATTGTTCGATAAAGTAGCCAAATATCTTGGATTACCATTTCCTGGAGGTCCTGAAGTAGAACGACTGGCAAGCTTAGGCACTCCCAAATATACGTTACCTATTCCTAAAATTAAAGACAATGAGTATGGATTCTCATTCTCAGGACTCAAAACAGCTATATTGAAGCTCATACATGATGTAGCGAATGATCATGCAATACAGACGGATTGTTCAGCATGCAATCCGGACATATCTCATAACGATACCATTCAGTCTCTCGATAGGACAATACATACATGCAGTAAGCATAATGCAACAAATCAAGCATCTTTAAATCTCAAAGCACCTATTCAATCTTTATCTAGTCAAGATATGCAAGACATATGCGCTAGTGTGCAATATACATTAGTACAGATATGTAAGCAAAAATTTTCTGTAGCCATGCGTGATTTTCCGCATATTAATCATTATGTGATGGCCGGAGGTGTAGGCGCCAATAAAGCTATCAGAAATGCTTTAGATCAGCTCATGGAAGCAAATAACAAAAAATTCTTTGTACCTGAAATGAAATTATGTACAGATAACGCGCTTATGATAGCTTGGACTGGCTATTTGTCTATGTTATATGCACGCAAACCAGATCTTAATGCATCATGCATGAATACTAAATCTATTGCTGAAATTACAAATGAATATGATATGCTAGCGTCATAAGATACTCTCATAGAATGAATATAATATCAAGATACTCTCATAGAATGAATATAATATCAAGATACTCTCACAGCACGAACAGAATGCAGCAGACAAATTATCATATGATGAAATAATACTAGAAATAGCAATTGATGATATATCTTAATATGATCGATTTACTATGCGAAAACACTTACATATAAACATTTCCAAACATTCTTATAATGATACGTAATATTTAGATCTGCTTATATCTTTGCATTTATCTGCTAAAATACTCTATGACATCAGATACAATACTTATGCTGCTGACTGTAATGATAGCAATTACCGGATTTTACAATGGGTTTCTGTATTTATTAGCGCAATTAATCTGCTTAGTATTAGCATGCATGACAAACATATACATTGTACATCATCAAAAACATCTTTTTACACAAAATAATCTACATACCAATATTTTATTATTATCTCTTATGTCTGTCATTTGGATACCATTATTTTGGATGATAATACGCATTTGTATACCTAAACAATTGCCCATAGGTATCTTTTTCACTAATCGCATTATAGGTATGCTCTCTAATCTCTTATTCTTCTTTTCAATATTACTATATGCTGATATGACAATACCTTATGTAGAGCAAAATTTTTGTAAAGATTCACTCATTATGCAAGATGCAAGAAAATATAGACCATATATAGCACAAGGCATGCATTATATTAAAACCACGAAAATATATCAGGAATTGATGAAAAATCTGCGATACAAGTAATGAGATATCATTGATTTGCATGTATATCATTATATTATCAATCCATGTGTCTCTAAATTCTTCATGTACATTTTTATACTTATGTTACAATACTCAATGTTTGCATTATTTCGCTATTTACCAAATGCTTTACGTGTAATAAGATTTTGCATTAGTATATCATTATCTTGCCTATTCTATATTGATCCATATAAAAATTATATACCAGCAATAATCATTGTCTCTTATATTATAGATGTATTTGCTGTATATACTGCTAGAAAACGGAATTATGGTAGTAATTCTGGTATTTATTTGGATTATCTAGCAGATAAAGTATTTTTTATCATAGCATATATTGTATTATATAGAGATAATGTTATATCATTACCTATCGTCAGTATGCTACTGTTACGCGAAATTATTGTAGTAATAGGTAACTATATCTTGCCTGATATCATATCGAACTCTCTATCATTACTTGGAAAATTCTTCACATTTCTACAATATTTATTCATTTATTACTCAATGATAGGCACGACATATATACAGTATGTAGCATTTGTAGTGATATTTTTAGGTTATTTAACATTATACATGTATATACATGATGTTTTCAGCAGATACTCTCCTAATGACTCTCAACAATATCATAATATGCAAGAAAATATATGTTTGGTGATTAGTGGAGATGATATAAATAGCTTTACCATACAAACAGCCATCAAGACTTTTCCGCACGCTCACGTCTTAAATCTGTCTGAGTATAAAATCAACTTCTATAGAAAGCAGAATATAGCACATGATACTATAGAACATGATGATTTTGAGGACTGTATGAAAGCACTACTTGCGCATAAAATGATTGTATTTGTTACGCCAGTCTATTGGTATAGTACTACAGCTGAATTAAAAGTTTTCATGGATCGTTTAGCTGATTTGCTTTATGTAAAAGAGTATAGTCAATATAAACAGATGTGGCATGAGAAAAAATTCGCGGCTATTGTGACATATGCTCGTGATCAAGGATATGCATTACCTATCATTGAACAAACATGTAAATATTTAGGAGGAGATTTTATTACATCTTGGATCATATACAAACGTCATATTTCCCAAATCAAACAACATATTTTTCAGAATAAATGTATGCATGCGGCTAATAGCAGTACTCAGTGAAATATAAGTTGAACTACCATCATATATCTGCCTTATAATTATCTTATCACAATATTTATATACATCATACATCGCACATCCATCACGGATACTACACATCAATATTCGCAAATAATGCATTCTATACTCTAATCAACTCTACATACACCGCACATCAATCATCAATCAACTGATACTACACATCAATATTTGAAATAATCACATCTATCAACTCTACATACACCGCACATCAATCATCAATCAACTGATACTACACATCAATATTCGCAAATAATGCATTCTCTTCAATGAACTGTCTACGTTGTAATACATCAGTACCCATTAAAATATTCACTATTTCTCTTGCATTCTCAAGACTTGGAATATTTACCAATTCAATATTGCGAGTATCCGCATCCATACCTGTTTCTTTAATATCTTTTGTATTCATCTCACCAAGACCTTTGAATCGTGAAATATCAAACATTTTTGTCTGTAAGCCATATATGATTTGATACAAATGCAAGATAGACGTCACATGTGTAATCACGCTATTAACTTTAATCTCTGTATGAGGCCATGATGCTAATACTTGCTTTAGATCATCGGTAAAAGACTCTACATGCAATATGAATTTTTCACTCAATGCATATTTCTCAAAAGTAATTTCCCATACAGTTTCATTTTTCGATGTATCCAAGCTGAGATCTATATGTTTTACAGGAAGCTCTTGCTGTACAATAGACTCCTCCGATATCTCCATATTATCAATATCTTGCGCATTATCAACATGTACTGTCTGTGTCATGGTTATATGCTCTTTGATATGCACCTTAACATTTTGATATTTTTTAGCTAAAAATGCTTCTAAATCTTTAGCCGCAGCTTCATCTAAGGCACTATATAATACACCTGATTCAATAATATCATCGGAAATACTACCTAATGATTTTAATTGCTCACTAGCTAAAAATGCTAAATTATACAATCTACCTTTTTCATATTCCGATACATTTTGCCCATCAACGAGTATCTCAATCTTTTCTTTGATACCATTAATAATATGCTCGCTTAATGCCGCTTCATCTTTGATATAGACCGCAGGTTGCTTACGATATTTCACGCTATATAATGGAGTTCTACAAATGTATACATACCCAGCTTCTATCAATGGATACATATACTTCAAGAAAAATGTCAGCAGTAGCGCACGAATATGACTACCATCCACATCCGCATCAGTCATGATAATTATCTTGTGATAACGTGATTCTTCTGGCTTACATTCTTCTTCCAGTCCTGTACCTATAGCTGTAATTAATGTTCTAATAGCCTCGTATTCAAGCACTTTATTTAATAGACTCTTCTCTACGTTCAAAATCTTACCTCGTAAAGCTAATACAGCTTGATGAAGTCTATCTCGACCGCTTTTTGCAGAACCTCCAGCGCTTTTACCCTCAACAAGATATAATTCACGTTTTGCCGGATCTTTTTCAGAACAGTCAGATAATCTACCTGCTAAACTAATATATCCATCTGGCTTTTTATTCTGTCTAGTTAAATCACGAGCTTTACGAGCTGCCTCACGTGCACGCGTAGCCTCCAATACCTTTTCAATAACAGCTCTAGTATTATGAGGTTTTTCTTCCAACCATCTGTTCAAACTATCATATACAATATTTTCTACAGCGGTTCTTGCATTTGATGATACTAGCTTTTCTTTAGTCTGCGAAGAGAATTTAGGATTCGGCATTTTTATCGAAAGTACACAATATACACCTTCTCTGATATCCTCACCTGTACATGTCAAGCCTTTAGTCTTATTTTCAGGAATGAACTTCTGTACAGCTCTAGTTAATCCAGAACGCAAACCTTGTAAATGCGTACCTCCATCTCGCTGAGGTATTGTATTAGTGAAACATAATGTATGATCATCATAAGCATCACCTGCCCATGCTAGAGCTATAGTCACATCTATATCATCAATAGCTGTATGACACTGAAATACATCCGTTACAAGAGTTTTATTAGCCGCATTATGTTCTACAAATGATTTTAATCCACCTGTATTATGAAATATCTCTGATTTCTTATTAGCTTCATCGGTAATTATGAATTTTAATCCTGGATTCAAGAAGGCTAATTCTCTATAACGCACTTTCAGATCATTAAATGAAAATTCTGTAATGCTAAAAATCTGACTATCCGGCATAAATCTAATATAAGTACCAGTATGAGCTTTGAGTTGCTTAGATATCTCTGCTAATTCATCATGTTTATTACCATGACTATGGTATTCATTTAAATTCTTAATAACAACTAAATCTTGCTTAGCATCACCAAAAGCAAACTCCATAAAATGCACTTTATCCTTCTTAAAAATCACTAATTCCAACCATTTAGATAAAGCATTTACAACAGATACACCAACTCCATGCAAACCTCCAGATACATTGTATGATTTTTGATCGAACTTACCACCAGCATGTAATTGAGTCATAATTACCTGAGCAGCCGACATCCCTTCTCCAGCATGCATATCTACAGGAATACCACGTCCATTATCTAATACACTCACTGAGCCATCTTTATGCAGTGTAATATGCACTTCAGTACAATACCCAGCTAAAGCTTCATCAACAGCATTGTCTGTCACCTCATAAATCATATGATGTAAACCTGAAATATCATCTGTATTACCAATATACATACCAGGACGCTTACGTACAGCCTCTAGACCTTTTAAAACCTTAATACTATCAGCATTATACATATTTTCTCTACGTTCTGTCATTTATTCATTATACAGGTTTATCTGCAAAATACCATACTTTTTTATCAATGTAGATTAATATGCTTGAGCGCATCCTGTAATATTCTTTTTACTTTTTTACTAGTACAATATCCAGAATTTTTTATTACTGTCGGTGCTAAGATGAGCTCTAAATTCAGCCTGTTCATGCAGACATTACACTCTATACTATTTAATATAGTATTCACTAGAGTCTTATTTTATAACAAACAATGGATAGCATTAGCTAGCATGCAACAATGTGCAATTATCAATAATATTATAAATTTAGTTGTGCATTTAATTGTTTAGAGTATATTATTGATTTTTAATCCTTCAGTATATTATAATATTATTATGACAAAAACTACGTATTTTTTCATAGCTTTTTTGAATTTTTTTATTCAGATAGCAGCACTATTATATTCCATGTATATCAATAATAATACTGAATATTCAGATAGAAAAGAATATAATTATTCTATTCTTAGTATTGATTCATGGGATTTTTATAAACATTTAAGGAATTATTGGAGAAATTCTATCATTGTAAATATTATAATTACATTATTATTTATATTCTCATTTGTACAGTTGTATAACCTAATTAATACGCAAATGCTAGAATTAGCATTACAACGTGTAGATATTATGAGATTCACATGGATATATAATATCATATTCAATCTCATCTTATCGCGCATATTATTCTATTTTAGAACATGCATTACAATTGCTAGTCTCTGTCAATGGTCAGCATTCTCAGGCGCAATAGCTCTATTATTATCTTTCTTTTAATAATTTACTCTTAATCTGATATACTCATTATATGCAAGTTACACAATTAATTTTTAGACAAATGATTTTTATATTACGATATACAGTAGCAATGTTGTACTATATGTATTTAGATCATAAAGCAGGCACAGTAAATACATATCTCACACATGATCATAATACAGACTATTCACTTAGTAATATAAATTCATGGAACTTTTATCAACATTTGAAAAACTATTGGCACAGTAGAAATACGGCAATATTGATAGTATGTGCGCAAATATTGATCGGATTTCTAGTGACAATTATTGGCATCACACTAATGACATGTATGGTCAATAATAATATAGTTGATCACTCTATATTTCCTCAGTCAAATCCTTTGTCAGTAATCATCACAGCATTAATTATATCAAGAATATTCTTTCATTATAAATGTTTTGTCACATACGCTAGCATACTGCAATGGTCCATGATAGATGAACTGATTGCGATGATTTTTAATCTATAATCTAATAAAAATACTATTATACATTTATGAATATGATCAATTATGTTTGACTCGTGACTTGCTAAATGATCTTTTGACGCAGTAAATTACTAACAAGTATGCTTTGTTCAATACAAAATAGTTTAATCAATTGGATCAATATCAGGCAATGGATAGTAGCTCTTATCGCACATATTAGCATCCATTATCTCTTCTATAGTACTATCATTCGTTTTTATGATTGATACAAATCTATTTAACATCATACCGGTCCGCACAGCGATATTAGACTTGAACACAGACACTGATATATATACATACTATTCTTATGTACATCATTATATACAGGAGATACAATAGAGTTGTATATTATTATACTACTCTTATGTACACCATTATATACAGGAAATACAATAGAGTTGTATATTATTTCACTATTAACCATAGTCATAAAGAATATATAAGCCATAGATAGCACCTGCATATTAAAAGCAATATTGCTCATGATAGTCAATATCATATTATTCAACATAATCAATCCTACTATGCCGACTGTCGTATAAGCGAGTATTGGATGTTGCTGTACTATTTCAATATGAGCTTTAGTATATGGATGATTTAGACCTACATACGTATATTTCACAATGTTCGAAGCATCTGGCTTGGAAACTGCAGTCTCTATGTAATTTTTACCAGTGATTAACAATGAATACGGTACAGTTCTCCATGATTTCACACCTACAGCACGTTTACATTCGTTCCAAGTGATAGCACCTAACTCATTCCATGCATTAGGATTTTCAGTCTCAGCATTCATAATGATAGAGAATTTATTCAAAACAGCCGGAGCAATGAAATGTAGAATTCTCAGCAATTCTTTCATATTTCTACTATTAACTATAGCAATGATATTCTGTGTACTCTTCATTAATGAAGTCTTAGGCTTACCTTTATAGTCTTTTAATCTATTATTAAATCTAATGAGAATAGCGCTTATTAATGTATAACACTGCATAAAATCTACCTGCTGATTGATAATCTGACTATCTACTGCACGCAATATCTGTGATAATAATTCAGCACCATATCTGTTTATCATAATTGGCAATTTATCATCAGGAGCAGCTGTTAATTGAATTTGCATTTTAAATATATCACTCAGATCATGCATATAAGTAGATACAATAAGTAGAATTCGATTATATGTTGAAGCATCCATCAGCCAACATCCTGATCGTAGAATCATCAGGTTAGTACTAGCATTTAATGAGTCATACGATAAAGCCCACATCTGTCGATTATGTTCTTCATTCGGCTTAGTTGGCACTAAACTCGTTTGATTGCGTTTTTCAGACGATTCAGGTTGAGTATTGTCTTCAGATGACTCAGTTTTCTCTACTATCAATGCTTCTGATAACTGTTGATTTATATCATGATGCTGTTTATCTACTATATACTCTATTCCATGTAAAGTTTTCCCTATACTTTGACTGAGTATATTACCACCTACATTCTTCACTGCATCAGTAAAGGATGGATCAGAGTTAGGCTCACATGTTATACCAAATTCTTTCTTCAATCTCTTTACAGTCGTTAAAGAAGAGTCACGATCTGTATAGCTCGAAGCAATCCTTCGAAGACATAAATAGTTATCTGGATTATTATTGTAATCAATCGATACAATGCCAGCTGTTAGTAACAAAGCAACCGTAGCTCCTGCTATGTATGGAGTCCAAGTCTTAGATTGTTTGAAATCATTTAAATCACGCCATATTGTTCCATGTTGTATTTTTTGCTGTAACTTCCTAGCATTCATTTGATTACGAAGATTGAAATCATTATATATGTGTTGCCTACCGTATATATCATTCAATAAACTTAATAACAACAATTTATTATTCATAAATATAATATAGCATATATCATTGAATAGTTAAAGTTTTATTAATATTGCAGTTTTTTTTACTTACTTTTTACTTATATTGTTTAATACGACTTAAACGTGCATTTTTATTATAATACTTTTTATTGCATGAAATCAGCAAAAATCTATCTAAACTCTATTTAAAAGAATTATATTTATTCAAATCATATATCCACAATTTACTTTCATAAAGTTTTCTATATAATGGAACGTGTCAGCAGATAATATTTTTGATATATCGCAAGATGAAATTCTTTCATTATTAGCCCAAAAGGATCATTTAGATGAAGAGGATACTTTTCCAGTAATACCTTTGCGAGATATGGTTATACTTCCTGAGGTTTTATTAGTAATATTTGTAGCTCGTAAAACATCAATCCGTATGATTAATAAATATAAAGATCAACCATTATTATTTGTCTTACAAAAAGATACTGAAATCGAATCACCCACATCAAAGGATTTATATCAAACCGGTACTATTGCAAGAATTATACAAACTATCGATGTAGATTCAAAAATTGTCAAGATTCTTGTACAGGGATATAAGCGTGCGCAAATAGCAGATTTAACCGTTAATGAAGATTCATCATTAATGGCTAAAGTCAAATTACTACATGATATTGAACCAGAATATACAGACTGTACAGAAAAAGTACGAGCATTAAATGATTGCTTTATTGAATATCACAAACTTAAAAAACAACATACCGCTGAATTAAAGGAATTTATTAAAAGCGACAAGAGTCCGTCGGTCTTTGCAGATTTAGTCACCGCGTATATAGACTTAGAAGCAGATCAAAAACAGGTTTTACTAGAAGAATTACATGTCATCAAACGTATTGAACTTTTGATAGAATTTATCAAACAAGAAAATGAAAAGATAAAAATATCTAATAAAATCAGCAAAGATGTGAAGACTCAGGTTATGAATAGTCAGAAAGAATTCTTCTTACGCACTCAATTAAATGCCATTAAAAAAGAATTAGGAGATACAGACTCGTTAGAAGATGATATTGAAGATTTTAGCAAAAAACTGAAGACTACAGCTCTGTCTGAAGAAGCAAAAGACAAAGCATCCAAGGAAATTAAGAAATTGAAAACTATGAATAGCATGTCTGCTGAAGCTAGCATAGTACGGAATTATCTTGATTGGATATTCGCTCTACCATGGGGTAAATATCGTAAATTGAACAATAATTTTGAAGAATCAAAAAAGATACTCGAGCAGAATCATTACGGATTACATAAAATCAAAGAGCGTATTTATGAAATGTTTGCTTTACAAAGTCGTACAAAAAGCGTAAAAGGTTCAATTTTATGTTTCTACGGACCTCCAGGCGTAGGTAAAACATCATTAGCTAAATCAATAGCCGCCGCTACAGGTAGAGATTTTGTACGTATCTCATTAGGAGGACTCTATGATGAAGCTGAAATTAGAGGTCATCGCAGTACGTATATAGGCGCTAAACCCGGTCGTATTATACAGGCTCTGCGTAACGCTAAAAGTAATAATCTACTAGTGCTTTTAGATGAAATTGGAGAAATTGGACAGGATAACAGAGGTAATCCAGCAGGAGCATTACTAGAATTACTTGATACTGAACAAAATAATGAATTCCGCGATAATTTTATGGAAATTGGTTGGGATTTCTCTAAAACTCTCTTCATTGCAAGTACAAATAGTCTAGATCTTACTCCGGCTTTAGTAGATCGTCTAGAAATCATCAATATTCCAGGATATACCGAAGATGAAAAACTACATATTGCAATTAAACATTTGATACCTAAGCAAAAAGCAATTAATGCACTGGCAGATCATGAATTAAGCATTACAGATGAGACTATCCGTAAATTAATCAGACAATATACTCGTGAAGCAGGTGTACGTAATCTGGAACGGGAAATCGCAAATCTATGTAGAAAAGCATTAGTAAAATTAGTAGATAAAACTGACATTACAGCGAATAATGTAGCGCAGAGTGATACAGATAATGCAAGGCTCACAGATTCTACACTCAAGAAAAAAACAATGAAAAAATCTACTATAATCCAGAAATCCATAACAATCACTCCTACAAATTTACATGAATATGCAGGCACATATAAATATGTAGATGGTGCAGCGGAATTAAAAGATCGCATAGGTGTATGTACAGGATTAGCATGGACTCAAGCCGGTGGAGATATATTATATATAGAAACTGTGATATCACCTGGATCCGGTCAAGTCATTACTACAGGTAATCTGGGAAAAACTATGGAACAATCCGCGACAGCAGCTGTCAGTTACGTACGTTCACGTGCTCAACAATACAATCTTGATCCAAAAATATTTAAAGAAACAGATATTCATATACATGTACCTGAAGGTGCTATTCCAAAAGACGGCCCATCAGCAGGTATCGCAATCTGTACAGCATTAGTATCTGCATTTACCAAACGGCCTGTACGCGGAGATATAGCTATGACAGGAGAATTATCATTAAGAAACTTAGCATTACCTATTGGAGGATTGAAAGAAAAACTATTAGCTGCTATGCGTGGTAATATCAAAACTGTATTCATACCTAAAGCTAATCAAAAAGATCTCGACGATATACGTAAGGAGCTAGAATTAACACTGGAAGTAATTGCTCATGATGAAATGTCATATATCATTGAGCATGCATTAAGCGAGCATAATATATAAAAGTATAGAGTATAGCTGATGCAACTGAAATAATATTCATCAGCAAGTATCACTCTCTGTGCAAGCATCAGGCTCAGTACACAAAGTAAGCATCATTCAGCAATCATCAGATCCATACAGTTATGTTATTGATAACATGTAGTTAAGCACATGCATCCCATAAATTTACGTATGTACTCATCTATATTAGATACTACTCACATTTCAGAGAATACCTCACTCCATCATCTCCCGCGATTCGAGACCAAGTTCTGTATCATATTCCTCAACCATACTAGGTATCAGGCATCGCACCTACATTCTGTATTATATCCCGTGACCTAGTTCATACCTCACTCCATCATCTCCCTCGATTCGAGACCAAGTTCTGTATCATATCCCTCAACCATACTAGGTATCAGGCATAGCTCCTATATTCTGCATTATATCCAGTGACCCCGTTCATACCTCACTTCATCATCTCCCGCGACCAGTACTCTACTTTTGCGACAATATCCAGTCATGCGCTTGTTTTATTGTACGAATTTTCACTATATGAGTGGTATCAGATGACAGTTGCATATCAGACGGCATAAGTATTGTATGAAAACCTAACTTCATTGCTTCTTTAATACGGCTTTCCATACGTGCCGCCTGTCTAATCTCGCCAGACAAACTAATTTCACCTACAGAAGCTATTTGTAAATCTATAGGTATATTATAGTACGACGACATAATTGCTAGTGCTATAGGTAAATCTGAGGCAGGCTCAGTAATCTTTAAACCTGCTGCTATATTAATATAAATATCCTTTTGACTCAATCTCATTTTGAAACGATTCTCCAAAATAGCACACATCATAGCTAAACGTGTTGGCTCCCATCCGACTACAGATCTACGAGGCATTTGTAGAAATGATGACACCACAAGAGCTTGTATTTCTACCAGCATTGGTCTACTACCTTCCATACTAGGAAATACAGCAATACCCGACGCTTTCTTATCAGTCTGGCTCAGAAAAAGTTTCGATGGATTTGTAATTTCTTGCAGACCACTTTGATGCATTTCAAACATACCTACTTCATCTGTAGCGCCAAAACGATTTTTAATACTACGCAACATACGAAATGGATATGTACGTTCACCTTCAAAATACAATACTACATCAACCATATGCTCAAGGATTTTTGGACCTGCAATAGCACCTTCTTTAGTAATATGCCCAACGAGTATAATAGGTATATTATACGTCTTCGCCCACGTAGTTAATGCTTGAGAACATGCTTTTATTTGAGAAATTGTACCAGCAGCACTCTCACAAGCTTTATAATGCATAGTTTGTATTGAATCTATAATGACCAATCCAGGCTTAGCTTTATTCAGTAGAGCATATATAGATTCTAAATTTGTACCAAATGCACAGTCAAATTTAGTAATATCCACTCCTAGCCGTTTTGCACGCAATCCCACCTGATTTGCAGATTCCTCACCTGAAATATACAATGGCTTATTTATCTTCTCATCGATACTGATACTTGAACAAATTTGCAACAATAATGTTGACTTGCCAGTACCAGGCTCTCCAGCCAATAACATCACTGCTCCAGGCACTATACCCGCTCCACATACATGATTAAATTCGCTAATAGTAGTTTTAATTCTTGGATATTCTTCTGCATTTAAGGTACTAATAGATAAAGGCACTACATCATCATGGGATAAATCGAATTGAGTCAGAGCTTCTTGATTTAATTCTTCTTGAATCGTATTCCAGCTATTGCAGTTTTCACATTTACCTTGCAATTTAGCGGTACGAAAACCACATGATTCACATATAAAACGTTTAATCTTACTCATGCGATAGATTATCAGAAAGACTCGCTTGTGTCTACTATGTCTCGGTATCTCTCTGATGCTTCATTACTTAAATCATATCATTGCTGATTACATCATCAGAAAGCTCGTCATCTATAAATGAATCTTCTCTTTCGAGCACATACTGTACACGTTCAGCTCTAGTCTTTATATAATCTCTTATATAAGCATACATCTTTTCTTTAGTATGTGGATATGTATGTACATCATCTAACAAACACAATTCAGTCTCCGGCTGTTGACCTTGAATCTTATCGTATAAAGCTGTAATTTGCTGCATATTTGAATGTTCATCGAATTTAGCATGTATAATTAATCCATCATGAGTACATGGTGTTAGGAATGCAAAATCCGTTTCATGTACAGGAGGACTTACTGCTATAAATCCATTTAATTCAGGTCTTCTCATTAATGTTTCTAAAGATAATTTAGCACCAAATGCATATCCGCAAATCAAGAAATTCTTACGATTTCTACCAGCATGTTCAATATACCAATCCAATACAATATTCAAATCAGATAAAAAGACAGCTTCATCAGTTTGTATAGGACCTATCGATTCTCCACAATTTCTAAAATTAAAACGCAATACATTCCAATTTTCATCCATTAAAGCTTTAAACATAGTGCTTACTATACTATTCTTCATCGAACCGCCTTTGACAGGATTCGGATGCACCAAGATTGCATAATTATCCGAATTTGTCTCATGGTATTGTAGTTCTATAATGAGAGGATTTACTTTAATTAATCGACGTATTACATCACCCATAATTATTAACTATATCATAATTTAAATAATATAACGCTAATATTTTCTAAAAAATTGCCTATTTATCTATACTATTACTGACCAAGGAATAAAATACACAGTAAAACAAGCTATATGCACTTGTAAAAAGGTTAATTTCTTTATATCATTACATATGAAGACAAGCAGACATCAAGCTAGATTCCTAGCGGCTCAAGCTCTCTCTAGCTATCTAGTGACAGGAATGCAGAATTCATTAGATACAGTTTCACAGATTCAAAACATATTACGTACAGATATGAAATTTCTTACTGATTTATACGAAAAAACAATAGAGAAAATCGACACTTTTAAACCTATGCTAGATAATATTATTAAAACAAAAAAATTCGAACAATTAGACTATATCATTCAGGCTATATTATATCTTGCAGTCTATGAGCTTATACATTTGCAAACATCTGTAGGGATTGTAATTAATGAATATGTAATGATTACTAAGCGCTTTATGGATTCAATAGATTATAAATTAGTACATAAAATCATACATGATATTAATCAAGATATATTAAATACAACAAAAACTATAATCTAAATCATGATTGTTGATAGATACTGCATGTTTAATATACATATTTCAGGTTTTTTAGTCATACTATTGTATTCGAATTTATCGCTTAATATATAGACATTCATTGCTTGATGTATCGACACTCATTAACTCATTAATACACATTGTTGAAAAAGAGAGTAAAGATTTTAATATATAAACTCTGCTTGAATTGGATAGTACTCTGCACTACTTTTCTACGAGGTACCCAACACCATGATGAAAATTCTTCTCCTATTTTTATATCTTCATCTGAACCTGTATAGCTAACTAAAAACCATTTTTGTCTTTGCCCAATATATTGTTCTTCATATTTAGATTGATGATGAGGATATGGAAAAGTATAACTTAACCAACCTGTAACATTACGCCAAATCAAATTTCTTACAAGTCCAGTTTCTTCAAAGAGCTCACGTTTTGCAGCTTCATAAGCAGATTCCATATATATAATGGATGGGCAATCTTGCTTGTAGTCAATACCGCCCTGAGGCATCTGCAATATATTATGCCCCCTTGCGCCTTTTCTACGCCCCATCCAAATTTCACCTTTTTTATTAACTATAACCAGGCCAACACCTAATCTATAAGATGTAATACAACACATATAATGAATATACTATATAATCAAGTAAAATATAACCTATGATTGTAAATTGCATTAATAATACTATTATTTGTACTTACAATATTAATATATTATTATTACATAACTTAGGCATTACAAATATCTTTCATTGTCAGAATGCTAAATCTTGCACTGTCTCCTCATACATATGGGACTTTATGCTATTCTGTGATATATGAATCATCAATATACAGATGCGCTAATCATAGGAGCAGGACCTGTAGGACTTTTTGCCGCATTTGCTTGCGCTATGCATGGACTGAAAGTTCACATAGTTGATAGTATGCCAATTGCAGGAGGTCAATGCGCAGCCTTTTATCCAGATAAAACCATATATGACATACCTGGCTATGTAGGTATTAATGGGCAGCAGTTCATAGATCATCTATTAGCTCAAGTAACATCCATGTCTATTGACATTACTTTGAACACTCAAATTCAGAATATTACAGCATTAAATCCGCAATACTCTCCCAGTTTGAAAAATTTACAAAAAGCACAAGAGTATTCTACTCATATAGATAAAAAGCAAAAGATAATATATAATGCGAGAGATAATTCCAATACTGAGTATAATCTTGTAGCCACAAGCAATAATAATCAATTTCATGCAAAATATATGATTTTAGCGACAGGTGCAGGAGGTTTCGAACATAATAAACTTATAGCAAAGCAAGTAGGCTTAACAGAGGAGAGAATGTCATTATTAGAGCAAACGAATATTTGTTATACATTACCAAAAAATCTCACACACAAAACAATCTTGATCCTTGGAGGTGGAGATACTGCACTTGATTACGCATTGATGTCGGCTCAACATGCAAAACATGTATATATTGCACATAGACGAGCAACTTTTTCAGGTCTCACACATACATTTAAACAATTACAAACATTAGCAAATGTCACATTCTTAACTGAAACTATATTACAAACAATTTGCACAATACCCACATCAATGCTACAGGTGTATTTACAAAAACACAATACTGA
The DNA here is from genome assembly GCA_964563095.1 of uncultured Rickettsiales bacterium. GTDB lineage: Bacteria > Pseudomonadota > Alphaproteobacteria > CAJXXZ01 > CAZLVD01 > CAZLVD01. The sequence goes on along the minus strand of CAZLVD010000001.1, from coordinate 5,824 downwards.
AGCACTCTCATTACTTGTAGATTACATCATACCGTGTTATGGTTTTAAATACACTCACACCTCTACATTAAATGAACAAATACAGACCTCTCATGGAAAAATTATTGTAAATCCAGATACATATCAAACTCATATGACAAATGTATATTGTATAGGTGATGCGAATTATTATCCTAATAAATCTAAATTATTTTCAATAGCTAGAGGTTTTGGAGAAGTAGCTAGTTTATTTTAGTCAAAGCAATATAATTCATATATAAACTCAAATATATACACTAGATTTGATGATTCTTGTGTTATGTTCAATACAATATGATGATTATAATATAGGCGCTTCATAATGAGATACAGTATCAGTCTGTTGCTCGCTCATCTCAATTCTATCTTCCATCATTAATAAATCTTCTTCAAGATCATGTTGTTGTACCCTTTTACCTGAATAGCTTTTCTTTACATCATGCATACTATGTGATTGTATTTCAGCAATTTTCTGAGTAACGCTCGCTTTTATTGTATTAAATAATGTACTAGCTCTACTACGCATGGTGGACTTTTCCTGAGAAGCAGTATTAGCTCTACTCTCACTTATCTCCGTATCTACAGATGTTTTTTGCTTCTTACAGATCTGCTCTTTCATACTCTCCGCTCTATGTCTAGCTTGAGTTTGCTTTTGCTGCATAAATTCTCTATATGTCTCAACGAAAATAAATAATTCATTACGCAATACTTTCTGATTCGCATATTTTTGATTTATATCAGCTAAGTGTGATAAAAATTTCCACGCTTCCTGATACCCTATCTGATTTTGCATAAAATCATTTAATATCTTCTCATACAACAATCTCTGATTTGTCTCTGCTGCTTTTAATATTAAATCACGTAACATGGCAAGGTTTTTAGATGCATTTATCGTATCATTATTCATGTGATTACTATATGTTTCGTATAACTCTATCAGTACTTTGGCTTGGAGAAAATCTATCTTCTTAGTCACAAAATCATTTAATATTTGCATATAAAATAATTTATTTTCTTCTACAAACGTTTGATCAATCATGCGATTGAAAGACTCTATCAATGTAGCATTATGCTCTTCTAATGATTGATAATACTGAGTCAATATATCGATCATAGACAGCTCATGGGCGACAGTTTCAGGCAGCTCAGACAGCTCATGGGCGACAGTTTCAGGCAGTTCAGACAGCTCATGGGCGACAGTGTCATTGGTACAAGCATCTACCTCCTCACAATCTGTAGACTCGCTTATATTATCTGATTGTGTAGATATTGCTGATATATTGGATTGCATATCAAATTCTACTGGATCTCCATACGACCATGAACTATATAATACAGGACTCACTACATTCTCTAGGTGACTGTGCTGCACACCATCTCTAGGACTATACAAATCTGTAGCGATACTTGCATTGAAACTACTTTCAATATTCTCTAAATCTAATCTGCGTAATGTAGATTTATTAAAAGGATCCACAGTATCTGCGCTATGATCATTCATTATATGTGTACTTTGCGATTGCTGAGGTGCTACTTCAGCTAATAAGACGTCTGACATTACATCCTCTAAGATAGTATCTAAATCTTTCTGAAGAGCTAAAAATTCATCCATAACATCATCAAGAAGAGATGAAGAATTATAGCTAGATACTATTACATTATTCACACCTGATTGCATAGTTTGCACAGGAATAGCAATCTGATTCGTATGCTTATTCGCTTGAGATATCTCTTGCACGACTAAATTCTGATTTTGAGCACTATCAGTAGGCATTACTGGTGCAGTAGGCATTACCTGTGAGCATGGTGTTTCATGCAGAGTCTGCAAATGTGTATCAGGCTTATTATTCTGCTTATGTGCTGAGCTGAAACCTTTACCCGCTATATATATACCAGCAGTACATCCTGCAATTGTTACAGTAGTCAAAATGTGGTTTTTATGTTTTAATAATTTTGCTTTGATACTGTTAATACCCAGTGTATTACACAATTTTGCTTTGATACTATTAATACCCCGCGTATTATACTTCTGTAAAGGTATCTTCTTAAATCTGTGTGATTTATATATAAAATTATGACTATATGATATTAGGCAGATTAAAGAACATAGTAATGTGTGCATATGACATGCTAGCAAGAAAAGTATACCAAATAGTAAAGAAATACATTAATATTTTTATTTTGTCAGATGCATGTAATATTGAGAAAAATAGCTCTATTACCCATTGGATCTTGATGATTCATAAAAGTTTTTATCAGATAGCCAATCACTTAATTGCTGAGGAGTAGCAAAATCTCCACTATGTGTTTTATTTAATTCTCCTTTCACGTATAACATTGAATGAGGAATACCTCTAATGCGCAATCTATTAGCTAAGTTTTGACAATGATCTACATCAAAAATATAAACAGCAACATTACTTACTTGTTTTAATACCTCGTCTAATTTAGCTTTCAATGATTTACATGGAGGACACCATGTAGCTGAAAAAATACAATAAACCTTATCATTTTTTTTGATAATCTCATCAAACTGAGCCTCTTCACCTATAAAATAAGACATACAGTATTGTATCAAAAATATTATATATTTCTAGTAAGATCCAACATGTCAATAATATCAATGTTTTAATTTCTCTTATAATACAGTCATGACCAGAGCATATATACATAATTAATACATCTATACAAGCATATTTCCGAAAAGACATTTACTTTTTACACAAGAAAATGTTATAATGTACTGTGAATATTAAATTATTATTAACTATTAGTGTAATGACAGAGCATGGAGCGATATATATATCTAAAAATAATCTGACTCGTGTCAATACTCCAGCATTACTTAGGCATAAAGCACGAGCAAACTTTCGTAAATATCCAAAATCAGCTATATGCTTAATGACATTAGCTGCAGCTGGTTTAATCACTCATACTCACTACAAACCCGCGAGTAAGCAAGTATTATCTTCTACTACTCAAGAATCATTACCAATGCCGACAGTGCATATAGAACCAGTGCCGACAGTGCATACAGATTTAAGTAATATAAGTACTAACAGAAGAGATATAGAAGATACTCAAGCATCATTATCAGTGCCGACAGTGCATATAGTTTTAAAGAATACTGCAAACAGTGGTACAAGTCCTATCAGACATCGTACAAGTTATACAAATTCATGTACACAATCTTCTCCATTACCTCAAATTTCACATGAGATACAAGCGTCGCTAACATCTCTCAGCTCACCTCATACAGTTGCATATCAACAGCTCGAATTAGAGCGGAAAAGCGCATATCAAGAGCTCGAAGTAGATCAGATAATCGAACATAATAAGATTAAACATCTAGAAAGAAGCATGCATCAATCTACAGAGACTGATGCAGAAATAGCGAAATTAACAGCAACCGCAACTCAAGCACAGTTGCAAGTACAGACCTTAGGACGGGAGTTACAAGAATCACGAGCTGCATCTGCTGCATTAGAAGATGAGTTAACTCAAGTGACTCAGGAGTTACAAGAATCACGAGCTGCATCTGCTGCATTAGAAGATGAGTTAACTCAAGTGACTCAGGAGTTAGCAACAGCAAACAATACTATAAACAATCAGCAAAAGGAAATAGAAGATCTGAAAAATCACATACAGGGGCTAGAGGGAGAATTAGAGCAACTAAAAAACCTCTATGCAAAGTCTTTAGAAGAATTAGAGCAAGCTCATCACAAGCAGGATGAAGCACATAAAGCATTTCAGAAGCATCAGGCAGAGTTAAGTGAAGCACTTGAAGCAATAGAAAATAATAGCAGACAGCAATTAATAGAATTAGAAGATGCGTACAGACAGGCGATCATATATGCAGATGCAACAATAAGACAGCAGCACCAGTATGATATGCTCAACGCGCTAGAAGCAAAACATAACCAGCACAACATGTCTCAGATGTTACTAGAATTAGAAGATGCGTGCAGACAGGCGTACATAAACTCAGAAAGCATACGCAGACAGCAGCACCAGTATGATATGCTCAACGCGCTAGAAGCAAAACATAACCAGC
>CAZLVD010000001.1:0-1652 GCA_964563095.1 uncultured Rickettsiales bacterium | reverse complement strand
ACAACATGTCTAAGATGTTACTAGAATTAGAAGATGCGTGCAGAAAAGCATTGACTAATCTAGAAATTGCGCAATGCATTTACAGAGATGCATATAATCAAGTTAACTTACAGGAATCGCAGATACGAGAGCTTTGTAAAGATATGGAACTACAGGAATTTGATTTAATAACACAGATGCGTCTCTCTGAATTAGAATTAATATGTCGCTATAATGATATACTAAGCAAGACAAAGAGTGAATATACTGTATTTCAAACTCAACATGAAGAGCTGCAGAAGCTTTTTGAAGATATGCAACAGAAACATCAACAAGATGAGCAGAACAGATTACAAGCATTAACCCCAATAAATAAGTGTGCAAACGAAGCATTGACAAAAGTATCTGCTACAATCAATGAAATCTCGCAGAACCCTAATACAGATATTGATTTCATTGCATCTTTTCTGAATACTGGCAATACGATCGCTCAAACTATAGATCAGGCAATGGCACAGATAGGAGCTACATCAGACCGTCAGAAGGAAACCTTGGAAAATACCACTAAATATATGTCAAGAACATATGAGATTTTACGTACAGTCATAGCAATACATACAAGTATGATTGCATATATGCAACTTGCTCAGATGCAGACTAATGAACGACATGAAGCAACAATTACAAACAAAGATATACACTTGAACGCTTTAGAAGATGCTCTTGAACAGACAAACGATCAAATAATAGAGTTACATGATCAAAAAGACGCTATAGAAGCACAAGCCGCTAAACAATATGAAGAATTAAGAGCTACATTAGAAACTCAGATCACAGGGTTAATAACAAACTATAATAAAGAGCAGGGAAAATACTCTACAGCAGCACAGAACGCCAAAGAGCCACTTGTAAGAGGTAATAATGCGGGTAGAAGTAATTTATTAAAAGACACTATTTTACCACAATTAAGAAACTTACTATTATATCTAGCGCCTGCTAAAAATACTAAATCAGCACATACTTCTAGACGTGTATCTACAAATAATTCATTTGATTCATTTGAAAGAGCTATACAATCTGTCGTAAGTACTAAATTAGCAAATCATTCTAGACGCGGATCAATCATAGAGCATGCAACGCACGGATCAGATTCACATACATCAACTGTAGAACGTCATATACATACATCGGACATGCCTGGAACAACTGAATCTTTGCCAAAAAATCCAGTACTATCCGCAAGATCATCAAGACCACCTTCCAGATCATCAAGTACAGTATCTTTACGCGACGAACATGATATATTGCTTGTATCTACACCTAAAGCACCTACATATATATCAGAACAGCAAGAAGAAGAGGAAAAGATATCAGCAACAGTATCAGTACCTACATATATATCAGAACAGCCAGAAGAAGAGGAAAAGATATCAGCAACAGTATCAGTACCTACATATATATCAGAACAGCCAGAAGAAGAGGAAAAGATGCCAACAACAGTATCACATAGATCCACGCCTAGCTCCAAGCCACTTGCACCTCTATCGCCAATGCATGTCAATCAACTCGGATCGATGCCATCTCATACAAAATCATCATCAGACGCACAGTCTCATAACGCATCGCATGTATCTGTAGGAAAAGAAAATTAAGATCTGTATATTCATGCGAGT